>DATHAP010000231.1 GCA_035489715.1 Actinomycetes bacterium | reverse complement strand
CGCCGTGGTGCTGCTGCTCATCGGCATCCGGGTGTTCCGGCGCTTCGAGGGCCTCGTGCTCAAGGAGATCTGAGTGAGCCCCGTGATCGAGGCCGAGGGGCTCGGCATCAGCTTCCGGCGCAACCGCTCGCGCAACCAGCGGCTGCGCGACGTCGTCCGAGGCCGCACCAAGTCGCGCAAGGGCGAGTTCTGGGCGCTGCGCGACATCAGCTTCCAGGTCGGTGCGGGCGAGGCCGTCGGGCTCGTCGGCGGCAACGGTCAGGGCAAGAGCACCCTGCTCAAGCTGATCGCCGGGGTGCTGCTGCCCGACGAGGGCCGGCTCAAGGTCCACGGCGGCGTCGCCCCGCTGATCGAGGTCACCGGCGGCTTCGTCGGCGACCTGACCGCGCGCGACAACATCTGGCTGACCGCGGGCCTGCACGGGCTGGGCCGCCGGCAGATCGCGGCGCGCTTCGACGAGATCGTGGACTTCGCCGAGGTCGGCGACTTCCTGGACACGCCGTTCCGGCACTTCTCCTCCGGCATGAAGGTGCGTCTCGGCTTCTCGGTCGTCACCACGCTGGACGAGCCGATCGTCCTGGTCGACGAGGTGCTCGCCGTCGGCGACCGGGCCTTCCGCGAGAAGTGCTACGGCCGGATGAACGAGCTGCTCTCCGGCGGTCGCACGCTGTTCCTGGTCTCGCACAACGAGGCCGACCTGCGGCGGTTCTGCACCCGCGGGCTCTACCTCAAGGCCGGCTCGCTGGTCGTCGACGGCCCGCTCGAGGACGCGCTGACGACCTACCGCGCCGACGTCGGCCGGCGCCGCAAGAAGCGCAAGGCGGCCGCGGCGCAGGACCCGGACACCGGCGAGCAGCGGCCTGTCGAGCAGCAGCCCGGCGAGCAGCGGCCCGGCGAGCAGCGGCCCGGCGAGCAGCGGTCCCTCGAGCAGCGGCCCGGCGAGCAGCGGCCCGGTGGGCAGCGGCCCGGCGAGCCGGCCGGGTGACCGGCCCGGCCCACCCCACGGCCGCGGCCGGCCTCGAGGCGCTCGCTGACCGCCTGGCCGGGGGCTCCGGTCCGGCGGTGCTGGTCGCCGAGGACCTGCAGCTGCACCCGGCCGCGCTCGACGAGCTGACTCGTGACCCCCGGCCGACGACCGCAGCCTTGGTAGGGCGCACCGGCGACGGGGACGTCCGACCGGACGGCCCCGCCCGGCTGCGCCGCCGCGGGGGGCGGGTCATCTCCGTCGGCACGCCCGACCACGTGGTGACCGACCCGGACGGCGTCTTCGTCGGGGCGCTGCGGGTCGGGGGCGGCGAGCGCGCGACCGCGGCCGCGGCGGCTCGCTCGGCAGCCGGCACCGCCGCCCGGCTGGGCTGGGCCGGCGACCCGCTGGACCTGCTGCTGCTGGCGCTGGTGCGGGGCGGCCTGCCGGTCGCCGCCGTGGTGCTGGACCCGTGGCCCTGGCGTCGGGGGGCGCAGGCGCCGGACCGTGACGCCTTCGCGGCCCGGGTCGCCGCGGCCGGTGCCGACGAGGTCCACCGCACCCGGCTGGCCCGGGCGACCAAGGCCGACGACGGACTGGTGGCCTCCTTCCTGAGCCGGCCGGTGGCCCGCCGGCTGACCCCGGTCGCGCTGCGCTTGGGCCTGACCCCCAACGCCGTCACGGTGGCCTCCCTGCTGGTCGGGCTCGCCGCCGCCGTCCTGTTCGGTGTCGGGGACCGGTGGGCCCTGCTGGCCGGCGCGGTGCTGCTGCAGCTGTCGCTCGTCGTCGACTGCGTCGACGGCGACGTGGCGCGCTACACCCGCCGGTTCAGCGCGACCGGTGCGTGGCTGGACGCCTCCACCGACCGCCTGAAGGAGTTCGCCTGCTACGCCGGCCTGGCCCTGGGCGCCGGAGGGGCCGACGGGTCGGCCTGGACGCTGGCGGTCGCCATGCTGACGCTGCAGACGGCCCGGCACAGCATCGACTACACCTTCACCGCGGTGAAGGAGGACCGTGAGGGCGAGAGCGGCGTCCTGCCCCTCGACGAGCCCGCCGACGCGGCGGCTGCAGCAGCCGGCTCCGCGAGCGCCCGCGCCGTGCAGGCCTCGGAGCGCAGCAACCGCCGGTCGGGCATCCGGTGGGCCAAGAAGGCGCTGCACCTCGGCATCGGTGAGCGGTGGTTGGTCATCTCGGTGCTGGCCGCGCTGGGCCTCCCGGCAGCCGCCCTGGCCGTCCTGCTCTGCCTGGGCGTCGTCTCGCTCGCCTACACGAGTGCCGGGCGCACCCTGCGCACCCGGACCTGGCCGCGGACCGCGGTGCAGCCCCCGTCGGCCCGCGAGCGCTCGGTGGTCGCCGCGCAGGCCGACCTGGCACCGGTCGTGCCGCCGGCCGTCGCTGCCCGGGCGCTGACCGCGCGACCGGACCGCTTCCTGTGGCTGCGCCCGGCGCTGCTGCGCGCAGCGGAGTACACCTGCGTCGCGCTGGTCGTGGCGGCGGTGGCGCCGGACGGGCTGCTGCCGGCGTACGCCCTCCTGCTGGTGGTGGCCTCGCACCACTACGACGACCTCTACCGGGTGGTGAACCGCCTCGACGCGCCCGCGGCCTGGTCGTCCTGGCTCGGGCTCGGCGGCCCCGGCCGGCTCGCCGCGGTGCTGCTGCTCGCCGCCGCCGGCGGCAGCGTGCTGGTGGGGGGCCTATGGGTGCTGGCCGCCCTGCTCGGCATCCTGTACCTCGTGGTGGAGCCGCTGCGGGTGCTGCGCGAGGTGCGGGCGGCCCCGACCCCGGCGCCGGAGATCACCGGTGGCTGACCAGCAGCACCGGCCGGACGCTCAGCAACGGCCGGCCCGGCCGACGATCGCCGAGCTGCGCGCGGTCACCCAGCCCGAGTCGGTCCGCGGCCGGCGCAACTCCGAGCACTGGACCGCCGACCTCTACCAGCGCCGGGTCTCGCCCTACCTGACCCGCTGGCTGCTCGCCACGGCGATCACGGCCAACGGCGTCACCGTCCTGATGATCGTCACCGGGGCCGCGGCCGGCGCGGCCCTGCTGGTGCCCGGCCTGGTCGGGGCCGGGCTGGCCCTCCTGCTCGGCCAGCTGCAGATGCTGTGGGACTGCTGCGACGGCGAGGTCGCCCGGTGGCGGCGGACCTTCTCGCCGACCGGCTTCTTCCTCGACAAGCTCGGGCACACCGTCGCCGAGGCGGCCATCCCCCTCGCCCTCGGGGTGCGTGCCGACGGCGGGCTCGACTCGCTCGGCGGCTGGACGACGCTCGGTGCCGTCCTGGCCGTCCTGGTGCTGGTCAACAAGTCGCTCAACGACGCCGTGCACCTGGCCCGCGCGGCCAGCGACCTGCCGCGGCTGGCCGACCGGGCGGAGGAGGCGGCGCCACAGGTCTCCACGGTCCGCCGGCTGCGTTCGCTGGCGCGCTTCGTGCCGTTCCACCGGGTGTTCCACTCGGTCGAGATGACGCTGCTCGCCTTCCTGGCCGCGGTCGGCGACGCCCTCGCCGGTGGCGACGTCCCGGCGACCCGCTGGCTGCTGGCGGTGCTCGTCCCGGTCGCCGGGCTCACCGTCGTCGGGCACCTGGTGGCGATCCTGACCTCGCGACGGCTGCGGTGAGCTCGCGTCCGGTCGGCCGCAGCGTCGGGGCCGTCGTGCTGAGCATGGGCACCCGTCCCGAGGAGCTCCCCCGGGCGATGGAGTCGCTGCTCGCCCAGACCGGCGTCGACCTCGACGTGGTGGTGGTCGGCAACGGCTGGGAGCCGACCGGTCTGCCGCCGGAGGTGCGCACCGTCCACCTGCCCGAGAACGTCGGCATCCCCCAGGGCCGCAACGTCGGTGCCGCCGCGGTGAGCGGCGACGTGATCTTCTTCTACGACGACGACGCCTTCCTGCCCACCGACGACGTGGTATCGCAACTGGTCGACGTCCTGCAGGCCGACCCGCGGGTCGGCGCGGTGCAGCCGCGCCCGGTCGACCCGGACGGTCGGCCCTCGCCCGGTCGCTGGGTGCCCCGGCCGGGCGGGCGGGACCCGCTGCGGCCGGGCGTGGTGGCGTGGGTGTGGGAGGGCACCTTCGCCGTCCGTCGCGACGCGTTCGAGGGCGCCGGCGGCTGGCCCGGCCACTTCTTCTACGGCCACGAGGGCATCGAGCTGATCTGGCGGGTCTGGGACCAGGGCTTCGTCGGCTGGTACGCGCCCGAGATCGTCGTCAACCACCCGGCCACCAGCCCCACCCGGCACGCCGTCTACTGGCGGATGAACGCCCGTAACCGGGTCTGGGTCGCCCGCCGCAACCTGCCCTGGCCGCTGGTGCTGCCGTACCTGCTCACCTGGGTCCTGGTGACCCTGGCCCGGGTCCGGTCCGGCCCGGCGATGCGCGCGTGGGTCGCCGGCTTCGGCGAGGGGCTGGGCAGCGGTGCCGGGGAGCGCCGCCCGATGTCGTGGCGCACCGTGTGGCGGCTCACCCGGGCGGGCCGACCGCCGGTCCTGTGACGGGTCCGGTGACCGTGCGGGCGCCGGTCCAGCTGAAGCCGGGCGGCGTGGGGGAGCAGTCCTCCCGGGCGTGGCGGCGCAGGGCGCGCAGCGTCCGGGCGTACGTCGGGTCGCCGGCGCGGTTGACCTCCTCCAACGGGTCGACCGCGTAGTCGTAGAGCTCCTCCTCGCGGTCGGCGTAGCGGACGTAGAGGTAGCGCGCGGTGCGCCAGCCGCAGTAGGCCGGCCGGCCGAGGTTGCGCTTGCCGATCGCCTCGACCGGGAAGCCCGCCCGGGTCTGCGGGCCCAACAGGTCGAGACCCTCCGTCGCCATCGGGACGCCGGTGGCCGCCGAAAGGGTCGCCGCCACGTCGACGTTGAGGGCCAGGCGCCGGTCCACCGTGCCCCGGGGGACCCGGGCGTCCCAGCGGAGCACCATGGGCACCCGGGTGGCGGCGTCGTAGGGGACGTGCTTGCCGGTCAGGCCGTGCTCGCCGCGGAGCAGCCCGTTGTCCGACATGAAGAGGAACAGCGTGTTGTGCAGCCGGCCGCTCTCCCGCAGGGCGCGGACCACCCGGTCGACCGCGTCGTCGACGGCGAGGAGCGACCGGTCCTGCCCGTCGCGGACCGCCTCCATCGCGGCCGCGGACACCGGCCGCTGGGCGCGCAGCCAGGCCGGCTGCAGCGCCTTCCGGTCGGCCACCTCCACCCGGCCGCGTGCGACCGGCTGGGTGCCGGGCCTGGCCGCGTAGCGGCGCGGGGGGATGAAGTGCCCGTGCGGCGCCCACGTCGCCAGGTAGACGAACAGTGGAGTGTCCCGAGCGGTGGAGCGGATCAGCCGGTCCGCGCGGCGGGCGAGGACGTCCGTCGAGTAGGCCCGGTCCCCGTAGAAGCGAGGCGACCCCGAGAGTCGGAAGTCGTAGTAGGCACCGCTGCGGCCGGGCACGCGGAACGCCCAGAAGTGGTCCCAGCCAGGCGGGACGTAGTCCGGCCTCGTGCCGGCGGAGTAGCCGTTGAAGTACTTGCCGATCAAGGCCGTCTCGTAGCCTCTCGCGTCGAGCAAGGTCGCGATGTTCACGTCCTCGATGCCCTGCTCCCGCACCCGCCGCCAGCCGCCCTGCGGGTAGTGGTTGCCCCAGACGCCGGTGCTGTGGGCGTAGCGCCCGGACAGGATCGTCGCTCGGGAGGGACAGCACAGCGAGGTCGGCACCATCGCCTGCTCGTAGAGCCGGCCGCGGTCGACCAGCTCCTCCTGCAGGGCCGGCATCCCGTCCAGCGAGTCCCAGCGCTGGTCGTCGGTGAGGAAGACCACGATGTCGGGGGCGGTCGGGAGCGGGCGCGACTGGGCCAGCCACGGCCCGCTGACCGTCATGGCCGAGACGGCGGCGAGCACGAGCAGCGCGCTCAGGGCCCGCCGCCCACGGCTACGCCCCCCACCCCGTCCCCCACGCATGGTCACCCACCCTAGGAGATCGTGTCCGCAGTCTCTCCTGCCTCGCGCCGGTCCGAGGTCGCGACTTGCACACCCTTTAGACTCGATGAGGACTCGCCGGGTCCCGATGGTCAGCAGGTCTGCACGGTCCGGCACCGCTCGCGACGGACGGAGAGGGACGCGCTCGTGCCGGGACCGAGAGGCACCGACCCGGGACCCGAGCGGCGCTCCGACCCGCTCGGCACCCCGGAGCTGAGCGTCGTCGTGATCGGCTACAACGACCGCGCCAACCTGACCCAGGCGATCAGCTCGGTCCTGACCCAGACGCTGCGCCACCTCGAGGTTGTGGTCGTCGACGACGCTTCCAGCGACGGCTCCGCGGAAGTGGCCGAGCGGATCGCGGCCGAGGACCCCCGGGTGCGCGTGGTCCGGCTGCCGGAGAACAGCGGTGGCTGCAGCCGGCCGCGCAACGTCGGGCTGGAGCACGCCCGCGCGCCCTACGTCATGTTCCTGGACAGCGACGACGTCTATGACCGGCACGCGTGCAAGAACCTGCTGCTGACCGCGGAGCGCACCCGGGCCGACCTCGTCGCCGGCCAGGTGGTGCGGCTGCACCTCGACCAGCAGAAGGAGACCGGCTGGATCAAGCGGCTCTACACCCGCCGCGCTGTCTACGAGGGCATCCGCGACAACCCCGACCTGTTCTTCGACCCGCTGTCGACGAACAAGCTCTACCGGCGCGACTTCCTGGACAGCAACCACATCCGCTTCCCCGAGGGCGTGCACTACGAGGACTCGCTGTTCTCGACCAAGGCCTACGTCCACGCCAAGCGCATCGCGATGGTGCCCAACGTCATCTACTACTGGCGGGTGACGCAGGAGGCCGAGGAACTCTCCATCACGCAGCGCCGCTTCGAGATCAACAACTTCCGCGACCGGATCGCGGTGCACCGGATGATCGACGAGTTCCTGCACGAGCAGGGCGCCGACGACCTCAAGGTCTGGAAGGACTACAAGTTCGTCCGCAACGACCTGCGGCTCTACCTCTCCGACCTGCCGCACCGCGACGAGTCCTACCAGCGGGCCATGCTCGAGATTGCCGCCGACTACCTCGCGACGGTCAGCGACGAGACCCTGGCGCTGTGCGACCCGGTCGAGCGGGTCTGCGTGCACATGATCCGGCGGCTCGATCTGGACGAGACGCTGCGCACCGTCGACTACCTGCGGTTCGGCTTCAAGCTCTCCACCCGACTGGTGGAGCGGGACGGCCGGCTCTACTGGACCGACAAGTACCTCGACGACCCGCCGAGCCGCGCCGTCCTCGACGTGACGTCGATGGGCTGGCACCGGCTGCCCTGGGACCGGCTCTCGCTCTACAACTCGCTCTCGACGGTGCAGATCGACCGCGGCCGGCTGCTGCTGGCGGGGAGCGTCCTCAACCAGCTGGGCCGCATCCCGCAGGACGCCGACCTCACGCTGGCCGTCGCGGTCCGCAACCGGGACCGGATGGAGCGGCGGCGCACCCCGGTGCGGGAGTGGCGGCACGAGGGTGACCGGATCACGTACGTCGCCGAGGTCGACCTCTCGCGTGCCGTCGCGGGGCTGGACCAGACCGACGGCGTGTGGGACCTCAAGCTCGAGATCGGCTGGGCCGGCCGCACCGCGTCGCCACCCTTCAGCGTCGACCCGGGGCTGGTGCCGACCGAGCCGGTGCCGGTCCGCAGCCGCCTGGGCGGCCTCGCCAAGGCCCACCTGGAGGCGTTCGTCACGACCCGGCTCAGCCTGGCGTTCAAGCAGGCGCCGGACGTGGGCCGGGACCAGGCGGTGGCCCGGCTCAACTGGGCCGTGCTGCGCGGCCGCAAGGCGGTGCAGTGGCGGACCAGCAAGGCGTCGACCGGACCGGCCGTCAAGGCGCAGGCCTACCGGCTGTTCCGGCGGCTGCCGGTGGTCCCGGGGCTCGCGGTGTTCGAGTCGCACATGGGCCGGCAGTACTCCGACAGCCCGCGCTACATCTACGAGGCCGCGGTCGAGGCGGGTCTGGACCGGCTCGGGCTGACCCCGGTGTGGTCGCACGCCAAGAAGCGGCCGGACGGCTTCCCCGTGGATGCCCGGAAGGTGCAGCGGGAGAGCTGGCGCTACTACTACCTGATGGCCCGGGCGCAGTACTGGGTCGACAACCAGGGCTTCCCGCGGGTTTTCACCCGTCGCCGCGAGACGACGTACATCCAGACCTGGCACGGAACCCCGCTCAAGCGGATGGGCTTCGACTCGCCCGCGCTCGAGCGCGCGTCGGCCGCGACCCGCAAGGCGCACAAGGCGCTGATGCGGCGCTGGAGCGTCCTTCTCGTGCCGAGCGAGTACTTCGTCGAGACGTTCGTGCAGTCCTACCGCTACGGCGGCAAGCTGCTGCGGCACGGCCTGCCGCGCAACGACCTGCTGGTGCGTGGCGTCGACGCCGAGTGGGTCGAGGCCAAGAAGCGCGAGCTCGACCTGCCGACCGACCGGCGGCTGGTGCTCTACTGCCCGACCTTCCGCGACCGGGCCCGCCGGTTGCAGCGCGAGTACGACCTGCCGCTCGACCTGACCGAGATGGAGCGGGCGCTCGGCGACGACGTGCACCTCCTGGTGCGCCCCCACTACCTCGAGGACTACAAGCTCCCGCCCAAGCACGCCGGCTTCGCCACCGACGTCTCGCGCCACCACGACGTGACGGAGCTGCTGCTGATCGCCGACGTCCTGGTCACCGACTACTCGTCGGTCATGTTCGACTTCGCCAACACCGGTCGCCCGATGGTCTTCTACACCTACGACTACGAGGACTACACCCGGGACGAGCGCGGGACCTACCTGGACCTGGCCAGGGTCGCTCCGGGTCCGCTGGTCGAGGACACGGCCGACCTGGTCGCGGCGCTGCGCACGGTCGACGGCATGCGCGAGGCCTACGCCGAGCGCTACGCCGAGTTCCGGGAGCGCTTCTGCGAGTACGAGACCGGACGGGCGGCCGAGCACGTCGTGAAGGAGTACTTCGAGAGGGGCGCGGGCGGGTGACGGTGCGTTGACGGCACGCGACGTCTTCCTGGTCGCCAACAACATCGAGGAGCTCGGCGGGGTCCAGCGGGTCACCGACAACCTGGCCCGGATGCTGCAGGACGCCGGCCACCGGGTGACCGTGGTGGGCATCCAGCACGCGAAGGTCGCGCACGACTACGGCGCCCGGCCCTACCGCCACCTCGTGCTGAACGAGGACTCCGAGCCGCTGCCCCCTGAGATGGACCGGCTCGCCGCGCGGCTCGACCCACGCAACCGGGCGGCCCGGCGCCGCCACGAGCGCGCCCACCAGGAGGCCGTCGACCGGCTCTCCGCCGTCTTCGCCGACGCCCGGTCCGGCGTCGTCGTGGTCATGCAGGTCTGGTCGATGCAGTGGGTGGCCGACGCGGACACCGAGCACCTGCACGTCATCGGCATGAGCCACGAGTCGTTCGACGCCTCCCTGGCCTCGACCCGCTGGGAGCGGGTCCAGCGCTACTACCGCGACGTGGACCTGATGCTGCTGCTGACCCACCGCGACGCCGAGCGCTTCGAGCTCGAGGGCTTCAACAACGTCGGTGTGATGCACAACGCGCTCAGCTTCTATCCCGAGCACACCAGCGACCTGACGGCCCCGGTGGTGGTCGCGGCGGGCCGCTACGCACCGGAGAAGGGCTACGACCGGCTGATCGACGCGTTCGCCCGGGTGGCCGGCCGCCACCCGGGCTGGGAGCTGCGGATCTTCGGCCACGGCCCGCTGCGCGGCGCCCTCGAGAAGCAGGCCGCCCGGCTCGGACTCGAGGACCGGGTGACGCTGCCGGGGCTGGCCGGCGACATCGAGCACGAGCTGCGCTCCGCGTCCGTCTTCGCCCTCTCCTCCATCCACGAGGGCCTGCCCATGGCGCTGGCCGAGGCCATGGCGTGCGGGCTGTCCTGCGTGGCCTTCGACTGCGCCCCCGGCGTGCGGGAGATCGTCACCGACGGCGTGGACGGCGTCGTGGTGCCGCCGCGCGACGTGGCCGGCCTGGCGGAGGGCCTGGACCGGGTCATGGGCGACGAGGACCTACGGCGGCGCCTCGGCACGGCGGCCCGCGCCAGCGTGCGGCGCTTCGCGCCGGACCAGGTCCTCGCGCAGTGGGAGGACGTCTTCGCCCTGGTGGATCGATAGCTGGTGGATCGCTAGGTGGCGAACCGCTAGGTGGTGGACGCTCAAGAGGGAAAGGGCCGCTACCGAAAATCGGAATATGCGTTCCGTGCTCCGCCCTGCCCTGGCTGCGCTGACGTCGGCGGCAGCCGTCGTGCCGCTGCTCGTCGCCGGGCCTCTCACGTCCGGCCAGGCCGGCACCTACGACACCGGCAGGGTCACCAAGGTCGTCGACGGCGACACGGTGATCGTGGACCACCGGGCGGTGGTGCGGCTGATCGGCATCGACACCCCCGAGCACG
>DATHAP010000230.1 GCA_035489715.1 Actinomycetes bacterium | reverse complement strand
GGTGGCGGAGTACAACCACTTCTCGCTGATCCGGTCCCGGCTGGAGGAGCTGGGCACCGGGCCCGAGGAGGCGATGGAGCCGTTCATGCCGGCGCTGGAGGCGTTCCACGAGCGCACCGCGCCCCGGGACTGGCTGGAGGGCCTGGTCAAGGCCTACGTCGGCGACGGCATAGCGACGGACTTCTACCGGGAGATCTCGGCCTACCTGGACGACTCGACCCGCGACCTCGTGCTGCGGGTGCTCGAGGACACCGGTCACTCGGCCTTCGCGGTGGACCGGGTCCGGGCGGCGATCGAGGCCGACCCCCGGCTGGCCGGCCGGCTGGCCCTGTGGGGGCGCCGGCTGGTCGGCGAGGCGCTCAGCCAGGCGCAGCGGGTGGCCGCCGAGCGCGACGCCCTGGCCGCCCTCCTCGTCGGAGGCGTGGCGCACCGTGGCGCCGACCTGGCCGAGGTCGGGCGTATGTTCGCCCGTCTCACCGAGAACCACACCCGTCGGATGGCGTCGCTCGGGCTCTCGGCCTAGCCTTCCACCACCAGGTCGGTCACCAGGTCGGTCTTCGGGAGCCCGAGGTAGCGCAGCACGTCGTGGGCGTCGCGCTCCAGTGCGGCCAGGGCGCCCGGGCGGACCGGCTCCAGCGGCCGCAGCGCCACGACGCCGTCGGCCAGCCCCCAGGTCGCGACCGCCCGGCCGTCCACCAGCGCGAACGGCCGGAAGACCCCGTTGGTGGTCACCAGGCCCTCGTGGTCGGCCACCCAGTCGGTCCGCGACGCCCAGCCGAGCAGCAGCGGGTCGTAGGGGCCGTGCAGGCGCGGCGCCGGCAGCCCCTCGGCGGGCGGCCGGTCGGCCAGGTCCACCAGGCCGTCCGGCCGGGTGACGGTGCGGTCGGCGACGGCCGCCAGCCCGCGCCGGGCCTTGCCGAGGGTGGTGCCCGCCCAGCGGGCCAGGTCGGCCGCGTCGGCGGGGCCGTGGCCCACCAGGTATCGGTGTGCGAGGCGGGCCAGTGCCTCGTCGGGGTCCGGCTCGACCCGGTCGCCGACCCAGGTGGCTGCGGCGACGTACGCCTGTTGGGCGCCGACCATCGGCCCGCGCACGACGTGACCTGCCAGGGCCGTCGCCAACAACACGTGCACCAGCGCCTGGCCGGCGGTGGGGACGCGTGCCGCGTCGAGCCGGTCGCGCAGCTGCTGCCGGGTCTGCGGCCCCTCCTCGACCGCCGCGGCGACCACGTCGACGCCGCGGGCGGCCTGGCGGGGACCGACTCCCTCCTGCTCGAGGCGCCGGCGGTTGCTGGTGGCCAGCTGCGGGGTGGTCAGGGCGTGCAGCCACCAGTAGTCGTCGGCGCGGACGAGGTGGAGGGTGCCCCGGTTGAGCCACGACACCACGAGGGAGCCGTCGGCGAGCGCCGCGTCGAGCGCGGCGACGGTCAGCCCGGCGGTGCGGCGGCGGACGCTGAGCCGGGCGCCGCGCAGCTCCTGCGCCTGCACGGCGAGCAGGTCGGTGGTGACCTCCAGCGCGGAGGCGGCGGGCGGCCCGGTGAGGCGCTGGGCGCGCAGCCGGTCGAGGACGCGCGGCGGGACACGGGGTGGTCGCCGGCGCGGCACCCGCTACATCGCCCCGAAGCCGACCCGCCTGCTCTCGGGCTCGCCGATCTCGACGTAGGCGAGCTTGGCCGCCGGGACGACGATGCGGCGACCGCGATCGTCCTCGAGCGAGAGCACCTCGGTCTTGCCGGCCAGCGCCGCCGACACGGCGTCGGTGATGGCGTCGGTCGTCTGCGCGCTCTCGATCACCAGTTCACGGGTCGCGTGCTGGACACCGATCCTGACCTCCACCTGGACCTCCGGGTCGACTGCTGCTGACGGTGCGGTCAGGCTAGTCGGTCGCGCGGCTGCCCGCCGCGGCCGCTCGGGGCCACCGGACACGGGGCCGCTCGTCACTGCTCGAGGAGGGGGAAGCCGCCGATGCCGCGCCAGGACAGGCTGGCGAGCAGGCGCGACGCCGCGTCCCGGGGGATCGACCCGCCCTCGGCCAGCCAGTAGCGGGCCGACACCTGCGCCATGCCCACGAGGCCCACGGCGAGCAGCCGCGACTGCTCCTTGGGCAGGCCGGCATCCTCGCGGATCACCTCGCTGATCAGCTCGGCGCAGGCGAGGGTGGTGCCCTCGACGCGCTCGCGCACCTCGGACTGGTTGGTGAGGTCGGACTCGAAGACCAGGCGGAAGGCACCGCCGTCCTCGTCGACGAACCGGAAGTACGCCTCGATGGTGGCGGCGACGCGCTGCTTGTTGTCCGACGTCGAGTCGAGCGCGTCGCGGACCGCGGCCACCATCGCCTCGGCGTGCTCCTCGAGCAGCGCCAGGTAGAGGTCGAGCTTGCCCGGGAAGTGCTGGTAGAGGACCGGCTTGCTGACGCCGGCCCGGTCGGCGATGTCGTCCATCGCGGCTGCGTGGTAGCCCTGCGCGACGAAGACCTCCTGCGCGGCGCCGAGCAGCTGGCGGCGGCGCGCTGACCGGGGCAGCCGGGCGCCGCGGGCGGTCCGCTCGCCGGGGTCCGCAACGGGCACGGGGTCCTCCTCTCGTCGGTGGGGTCTAGCGGGGGTACTCGTCCTCACCGGTGTCGCCGGTGTCGACGACCCGGCCCTGCTCGGCCCGGTCGGCCGGGTCGGACTCGGCGACGGCCCCGTCGTCGCCTCCGGAATCCGTGCCCGACTCGTGCTCGGTGACCTCCGTGCGCTGCTCGAGCGCGTCCTCGACGGGCACCTCGGCGCCCGTGGGCTCGCTCTCCCTCTCGGTCATGCCCCCACCCTACGGGCGGGAACCGCTCCGGGGGCCGCAGCGCGGCGCAGGTCAATGCCCCCGCAATGGGCGCGCCGGAGCCGCCGGGCTGCGACACTGCGGACCGTGACCGTCACGCACACCGGGGACCTGGTGTCCGCGCTGCTCGGCGTGCCCGGTGTGGCGGCGGCCGCGGTCGAGCCGACGGACGCCGGGCCGGGCACGCTGCGGCTGCAGCTGCTGCCGGGTGCCGACGAGGTCGGCGTGGCCGGGGCCGTGAACCGGATCCTGCGCAGCCGCTTCGGCCTGGCGGTCGACGCCGACCGGGTCCGCGTGCTGGGTGAGGGCGACGACGTACCGCAGGAGGCCGACACCTCCACGGCCAGCGCCGAGAGCACGCAGGACATCGAGGGCCCCGAGGGCCCCAAGGGCCCCGAGGACGCCGACGCCCTGCTCGATGCCCTGCGCCGCAGCCTGGCCGACCTCGACGGCCAGGACCTCGACGGCGCGGATCTCGACGGCGCGGATCTCGACAGCCCGGATCTCGACAGCCCGGTCCGCGGCAGCCCGGCGTCGCCGGCCGGCGGGTGGCCGGCGCCGCCCACGGACCCGTCCATCGCCTGGGCGGCACCCCCCGCAGCGGCTGCCCCGCGCCCGGCCGGGACAGCGCCCGCCCCGGTGCGCGTGCCTGCGCGGGGGACGGCCAGCCAGGCCGGCGGGCGGCCGCGGCTGGTGATCGAGCGGGTCCAGCTGGTGTCGGCCGGCCTGTCCACCTCGGTCACCGTCGTCCTGGCGCACGGCGGGCGCAGCGTCCAGGGCACCGCCGAAGGCACCGCCACGACGGGCAGCCTGCACCGGTCGGTGGCGGCGGCCACGCTGCGCGCGGTCGAGTCGGTGGTCGGCGAGGGGGTGCGCTTCGACGTCGAGCACGTCGAGGTGGCGCGAACCGGCCCGGACCGCACGGCGCTGGTCGTCGTTACGATGGTCACCGAGCGGGCCACCCAGCGGCTCTCCGGCGCGTCCGTCGTGCGGGAGGACGTCCGCCAATCGGTGATCCGGGCGGTGCTGGCCGCGGTCAACCGGCGGGTCGAGCCGCACATCCCGGGGGACGCTCCGGCGTGACGGTCCGCCCGCACTGGCCGGGTCGCCTGGTCGACCTGCCGACCGGTGACCTGCACGTCCGGGAGACGTCACCGCCGGGCGAGGCGGGCCCAGACGACCGTGAGCTCGCCGTCATGGTGCACGGCCTGGGTGGGGCGGCGACCAACTGGACCGACCTGATGGGGTTGCTCGAGGATCGGCTGCACAGCATCGCGCCCGACCTGCCAGGCTTCGGCTGGTCGCCGCCGCCGCAGGACGGGGACTACTCGGTGCGGGCCCACGCACGTGCCCTCGCCGCGCTCCTCGAGTCGGTCGGTGACGGTCGCCCGGTGCACCTCCTGGGCAACTCGCTCGGCGGCACCGTTGCCATGGTCGTCGCCGCGACCCGGCCGCACCTGGTCCGCACGCTGACCCTGGTGTCCCCTGCGCTGCCCGTGCTGCGGCCGCGGCTGACCAACGTGCACCTGCCGGCGCTAGCGGTCCCCTGGGCCGGCCAGCGGCTAGCGCGCCGCCTGGGCCGCTTCCCGGTCGAGCAGCGGGTACGGGCCACGCTGGCTCTCTGCTACGCCGACCCGACGCGCGTGCCGCCGCAGCGGGTGGAGGAGGCGATGACCGAGGCGACCCGCCGGGCCGGGCTCGAGCATGACGGCGAGGCGATGCTGCTGTCGCTGCGCAGCCTGATGTCTGCGTACCTGCGGCCGGGCACCTGGCCGCTGTGGCGCCTCGCCCAGCACGTCACCGCACCGACCCTGTTCGTCTACGGCCTCAAGGACCGGCTGGTCGACCCGCGCACCGCGACCCGCGCGGCCAGGGCGGTTCCCGACAGCCGGCTCGTCGTCGTCCCGGACAGCGGCCACGTCACCCAGATGGAGCACCCCGAGCTGGTCGCCCGGGAGGTGCGTCGACTGCTCGACGCCGCGGCCCGCGTCTCGGGCGCCAGGCCGCCCGGCGGGCGATGAGCTCGAGGTACTCCCGCTCCAACGCGAAGTCGCCGTCGCCCCGGTCGCTGCGCGCCGCGAGGTTCTCCAGGGCGGCGTCGAGCTCGGCGACGCGCTCTGCGTCGTCGCCGACGCTGCGGTAGCGACGACCGTCGGGCCGTACCTGGTCTTGAAGTAGTGCGGAACGCGGCCGGCCGGTCGAAGATGTCCACCGGATGGTGTGGCGCCTCGCCGTGACGCGGTGTCCCCGTCACCGAGGAGCGACCGCACGTGCTCCTCGTCGCCCCACAGCGGGGGCGGCTGTGCCCCGGGGGGCGGTGCGGGGGCGAAGGCTCGTCGGCGCTGCGGCCGTGGTGCGGGGCGAACATCACGCCGATCGCGGAGAGCACGTGGTCGAACTCGCTGTCGGCGAAGGGCAGCGACTCGGCGTCGGCCTGCCGCCACTCGAGGTCGAGACCCTCGCCTTCGGCGGACCGCCGGCCGGCCTCGAGCAGCTCAGACGTGAGGTCGCTCGCGACCACGGTTGCTCCGGCGCTGGCGGCGGGGATCGCCGCGTTGCCGGTGCCCGCGCCGACGTCGAGCACGCGGTCGCCGCGGCCGACTCCCACGATCTCGACCAGAGCCGCCCCGATCGGCCGCACCAGGTCGGCGGCGACCGCCGGGTAGTCGTCGAGCGCTCACATGTGGCGGTGCCTCTCCTTGAGCGCGGCGTCGGCGGCTGCATCGGCGGGGCTGGTGGCGTCGGTCATCGGTCGTCCTTCCCGGGCCTTGCCGGCCTTCTTCGCGGGTCACAGCGGCGTGACGTAGGCGCCGGAGATGCCGCCGTCGACGAGGAAGGTGGAGGCGGTGACGAAGCTGGACTCGTCGCTGGCCAGGAAGAGCACCGCGTTGGCGATCTCGGTCGCGTCGGCGAAGCGGCCCATCGGGATGTGCACCATCCGCCGGGCGGCCCGCTCCGGGTCGGAGGCGAAGAGCTCGCGCAGCAACGGTGTGTCGACCGGGCCGGGGCACAGCGCGTTGACCCGGATGCCCTCGCGGGCGAACTGGACGCCGAGCTCGCGGCTCATCGCCAGCACGCCGCCCTTGGACGCCGTGTACGAGATCTGCGAGGTCGCCGCACCCATCACGGCCACGAAGGACGCGGTGTTGACGATCGAGCCGCGCCCGCGTTCCCGCATGTGCGGGATGACGGCCTTGCAGCACAGGTAGACGCTGGTCAAGTTGACCTCCTGCACACGGCGCCACGCGTCCAGGGAGGTGTCGAGGATGGAGTCGTCGTCGGGCGGGGAGATGCCGGCGTTGTTGAAGGCGACGTCCACGCCGCCGTAGGTCTCGACGGCGCGGGCCACCATCTCCTCGACCTGCCCGGCGTCGGTGACGTCGCAGTGGACGTACGTCCCACCGACCTCCTCCGCCGCGGCACCGCCCTTGTCGTCGTCCATGTCGACGACGACAACCCTGGCGCCCTCGTCGGCGAACCGGCGCGCTGTGGCGAGGCCGATGCCGCTCGCGCCGCCGGTGATGATGGCCGTGCGGTCCTGGAGCCGACCTGTCATCTGCTCAGTCCTCCGTGCTGATGAAGACGTTCTTGACGTCGGTGAAGGCGTCGAGGGCGTCCGGCCCGAGCTCGCGACCGATGCCGGACTGCTTGAAGCCGCCGAACGGGGTGGAGTAACGCACCGACGAGTGCGAGTTGACCGACAGGTTGCCGGTCTCGATGCCGCGGCTCACCCGCAGGGCACGGCCCACGTCGCGGGTCCAGATCGAGCCGGACAGCCCGTAGACCGAGTCGTTGGCCATCCGCACCGCGTCGGCCTCGTCGTCGAAGGGCATCACGGCGACCACCGGCCCGAAGACCTCCTCGCGCCACACCGGGTCCCGGTCGGACCGGGGCAGCACGACGGTCGGGGGGTACCACCAGCCGGGGCCGTCGGGCGCCGAGCCGCGGAAGGCGACGTCGACGTCGCCGCCCTCGACGAACGACGCCACCCGCTCGCGGTGCTCGGCGCTGATCAGCGGGCCCATCTCGGCGTCGTCGCGGCCGGGAGCCACCACCTTGACGCCGGCGACCGCCGGCTCGAGGAGCTCGAGGAAGCGGTCGTGGGCGCTGCGCTCGACGAGGATGCGGCTGCGGGCGCAGCAGTCCTGGCCGGCATTGTCGAAGACGCCGTACGGCGCCGAGGCCGCTGCCTTCTCCAGGTCGGCATCGGCGAAGACGACGTTGGCGCTCTTGCCGCCGAGCTCGAGGGTCACCCGCTTCACCTGCTCGGCCGCCCGGGCCATGATCCGGGTGCCCACCTCGGTGGACCCGGTGAAGCACACCTTCCGAACCAGCGGGTGCGCCACGAAGCGCTCCCCGACGACCGACCCCCTGCCCGGGAGCACGGTGAGCACGTTCTCCGGCAGCCCGGCCTCGAGCGCCAGCTCGGCGATGCGGACCGCCGTCATCGGGGTCAGCTCGGCCGGCTTGAGCACGACGGTGTTGCCGGCAGCCAGCGCCGGGGCGAAGCCCCAGCCGGCGATCGGCATCGGGAAGTTCCACGGCACGATGACCCCCACCACGCCGAGAGGCTCCTTGAAGGTGATGTCGACGCCGCCGGCCACCGGGATCTGCCGGCCGAACAGGCGCTCCGGCGCGGCGGCGTAGTAGCCCAGGACGTCACGGACGTTGCCGGCCTCCCAGCGGGCGTTGGTCACGGTGTGGCCGGAGTTGCGCACCTCGAGCTGCGCGAGCTCCTCGATCGCGCCGTCGACCGCGTCGGCGAAACGGCGCAGCAGCCGGCCCCGGTCGGCCGGTGCGACCTCGCGCCAGCGGTGGAACGCGGCGTGCGACGCCTCGATGGCGGCGTCGGTCTCCTCGGCCGAGGTGAGCGCCACCGTGGCGACCTCGTCCTCCGTCGCAGGGTCGACGACGACGTGCGTCTGCGTCATCGGGAAGCCGTCACATCCTCTCGAAGCCGCGGAACCGCTCCCAGTCGGTCACCGTCGCGTTGAAGGCGGCGAGCTCGACGTCCGCGTAGTTCGTGTAGTGGTCGACCACCGCGTCGCCGAGCGTCTCACGGGCCAGCTGTGAGCCGTGGAAGAGGTCGCGCGCCTCCTGCAGGGTGCGTGGGACGTGGGGGTGGTGCGAGGTGTAGGCGTTGCCGCCGAACGCCGGCTCGAGCTCGAGCTCCTGCTCGATGCCGCGCAGACCGCTTGCAAGCATGCCGGCCATCGCCAGGTAGGGGTTCACGTCTCCGCCGGGCAGCCGGTTCTCCAGTCGCATGCCGGCGCCGTGGCCCACCACCCGCAGCGAGCAGGTCCGGTTGTCGTAGCCCCACGCGGTCGACGTGGGAGCGAAGCTCCCCGCCTGGAACCGCTTGTAGGAGTTGACGTTGGGGGCGTACAGCAGGGTCAGCTCGCACATGGAGGCCTGGATGCCGGCGACGAACGAGCCGAAGAGCGGGGTCATGCCCGACCCCTCGTCGAACACGATGGCCCCGTCGCTGCCGCGCAGGCTCATGTGGATGTGGCACGAGTTGCCCTCGCGCTCGTCGAACTTCGCCATGTAGGTGATCGACTTGCCCTGCAGGGCGGCGATCTCCTTGGAGCCGTTCTTGTACACCGAGTGCTGGTCGGCGGTGCGCAGCACCTCGTCGTAGAGGAACGCGATCTCCTGCTGGCCCAGGTTGCACTCGCCCTTGGCGGACTCGACGACGAAACCCGCCCCGAACATCCCGTTGCGGATGGCGCGCAGCAGCGGCTCCACCTTGGTGGTGCCGAGCACCGAGTAGTCCACGTTGTAGCGCGTCGAGGGTGTGAGCCCGCGGTAGGAGCTGTCCCAGGCGTGCTCGAAGGTGTCGTCGAAGACCATGAACTCGAGCTCGCTCCCGGCCAGGGCCACGAATCCCATCTCGGCGGCCTTCTCGACCTGGTGGGTGAGCACACCGCGGGGGCTCTCGACCACCGGGGAGTGGTCCTCGTCCAGCCAGGCCAGGTCGCACAGGACCATCGCGGTGCCGGGCAGCCACGGCAGCGGCCGGAGGGTGGCCAGATCCGGCACCAGCTCCATGTCGCCGTAGCCACGCTCCCACGAGCTGATGGCGTAGCCCTCGACGGTGTTCATGTCAATGTCGACGGCGAGGAGGTAGTTGCACGCCTCCGTCCCGTGCTCGAGGACGTGGTCGACGAAGAACTGGGCGTGGAACCGCTTGCCCTGGAGGCGGCCCTGCATGTCCGGAAATGCCGTGATGACGGTGTCGAGGGAGCCGTCGGCCACCTGGGCGCGCAGCTGGTCGACCGTGAGCGCGGGACTGGTCGTGGTCATCGCGGGCCCACTCCAAGGGGTCGGGAGGCGTCGTCTCGAGCCGGACACTAGCGACTCGCCGGTGGACTCCTTGCCCGAATCGGCTGCGCGAGGCGTGCCGGGGGTGCACACTCGCGCCGACGGAAGGACTCGTGTCCGCCGGCGGGGGGTCGGACCTCGTTGCCAGGAGGGTGACCGTGGCTGTTGATCCGAGCCAGATGACCGACGACGAACGCCGCCTTGCCGAGATGGGCTACAAGCAGGAGCTCAGCCGTAACTGGTCGGGCTTCTCCAACTTCGCCATCTCGTTCTCGATCATCTCGATCCTGGCCGGCTGCTTCACGAACTTCGGAGCCGGCTGGAACAACGGCGGGCCGATCTCCATCTCCTGGACCTGGCCGCTCCTCGGCATCTTCATCCTGATCATCGGGTTCACCATGTCCGAGCTGGTGTCGGCGTACCCGACATCGGGCGGCATCTACTGGTGGGCGTCCAAGCTCGGCGGGCCCAAGGCCGGCTTCTTCACCGGCTGGCTCAACCTGATCGGTCTCGTCGCGGTGACCGCCGGTGTCTCCTACGGCTGCGCGACCTTCATCGACCTGACGCTGAGCACCTGGTCCGAGTCGTACCTGGACGGCTACTCGTTGACCCGGGTCTTCATCACGTTCCTCGTCGTGCTCGCGGTGGTCTCGGTGCTGAACATCTTCAGCGGGCACCTGATGGCGATCCTGAACAACGTCTCGGTCTGGTGGCACGTCGTCGGCGCTTCCGCGATCGTCTTGATCCTGGTGTTCGTCCCTGACCAGCACCAGTCCTTCAGCTACGTGTTCACCGAGCGGTTCAACAACTCCGGCTACTCCGAGGGCAGCACGTCTGGCATGGCGTTCTGGTTCGCGGTGGTGCCGTTCGGCTTCCTGCTGACGCAGTACACGATCACCGGTTTCGACGCCTGCGCGCACCTGTCCGAGGAGACCGAGACCGCGTCGATGGCGGCCGCCAAGGGGATCTGGCGGTCGATCTTCTACTCCGTGCTTGGCGGCTACATCCTGCTGCTCGCGGTCGTCTTCGCCGTCCCGAACAACGACGAGGGTGCGCCGGCCAACGCCGAGGTCGGCGCCGGCGGCGTCTCCTTCATCTTCAACGAGGCCTTGGGGGCGGACTGGGCCGGCCTGGTGCTGTTCATCTCGGCCTCGGCGCAGGTCTTCTGCGCGACCTCGTGCATGACCTCGGCCTCGCGGATGCTCTTCGCCTTCAGCCGGGACGGGGCAGTCCCCGGGTCGGCGCACTGGCGCGAGCTCTCCGGGCGACGGGTGCCGGCGAAGGGCGTGATGTTGATCGCGGTCATCGCTGCCCTCGTCACCGCTCCTGCGCTCCTCGAGGTCAACATCGGCACCGACGACGCACCGCTGATCATCCCGGTCGCCTTCTACGCCGTGACGTCGATCGCCGTCATCGGGCTCTACCTCTCCTTCGCCATCCCGATCTGGCTGCGCTGGCGGGCCGGCAGCTCGTTCGTGGGCGGTGCCTGGACCAACGGCGAGAAGTACCGCTGGATGAACCTCATCGCGGTCGCCGAGATCATCATCGTGTCGTTCTTCCTGATGCTGCCGTTCGTGCCGGCGGCCAACCCGCTCAACGACGAGTTCGACTGGAAGTTCGTCAACTACGCGCCGATCGTCACGCTCGGCGCGCTGCTCCTGCTCTCCATCTGGTGGAGCGCCTCGGCCAAGAACTGGTTCACCGGGCCGAAGCACACGATCGACCAGGCGGTCGTGGAGGCCTTCGACACCTGACCGGCGCGAAGCGAGGCGCCCGGCCGGGCTCAGTCCGGCCGGGCGACCTCGTCCAGCAGCCGGTCGAGGTCCGCTCCGTCCAGCTCGGCGACCGCGAGGTCGTACTTCTCCATGCCCCAGGACCAGAAGTCGAAGTCGATCGGGCTGACGACGGCCTGGATGGACGCCCACAGCGTCCAGCCGTACCTCGCCATCAACCCGAGCAGCCGGGCCCGGGCGACCTTGTGGCGCAGGTGCTCGCCGTAGTAGCTGTCGACGAGCACCTCGAGCTGCTCGAGACTGAGCAGGCTCTCGCTCCAGATGTTGCCCAGCTCGAAGCACGGGTCGTTGTTGCCGCCGTACTCGTAGTCGATGAGCCAGAGCCGGTCGCCGT
>DATHAP010000229.1 GCA_035489715.1 Actinomycetes bacterium | reverse complement strand
CTGCTGGCGGGGCTGGTCGAGCCGCTCGGCCCGCTGCGGGAGTACGAGCCGGAGCCCGGGTGGCTGCCGGAGCCGATGCTGGTCGTCCCGGGCGCACTGCTCGTCGCGGTCGCGTTCCTGCTGCTGACGGCCCTCACGGCGGCCCGGGTGGTGCGGCGGGAGACGGTGGGTGCCGGTGTCGCGCGCCCGACCCTGGGCCTGACCTGGCTGGGCCGCCGGGCGCCGGCCCTGGCCGGGCTCACGTTCGCGCTGCGCGGCCGGGCCTCGGCGGCCCGCGGGTCGGTGCCGGTGCGGGCGACCCTGGCGGTCGCGGTGCTGGGCACCTGCGGCGTGGTGGCGGTGGCGACCTTCGCCCAGAGCCTCGACCGGCTGAGCAGCACGCCGGCGCGCTACGGCTGGGTCGCCGACTTCGCGGTCGTCGACTCCAAGCCGTTCGACCTGCAGGACCTGGCGGCCGACCCCCGGGTCGAGTCGCTGCTCGACACGTCCGCGGTGCCCGTGCACGTCGACGGCCGGCGGATGGATGGCATCTCGCTGCGCCCGCTCAAGGGTCCGGTGCCGCTGACCCTGCTCGGCGGCCGACTGCCCGAGAGGGACGACGAGGTGGCCCTCGGGTCCCGCCAGGCGCAGCACCTCGGCGCGACGACGGGCTCGACGGTCAGCCTGACGACGTACGACGGCGACGGCGAGCCGTCCCGCCGCACGCTGCGGGTGGTCGGAATGGTCGTCACCCCGCCGGTCAGCGACGGCCTGGGGTCCGGCGCCTTCCTCACGGCGCGCACGGCCGCCGCGGCCGGGCGGTCGGCGCCGTTCACGACCGCGTTCGTCGACGCCCGCGACGAGGACGCCGACGCGATGTACGCCGAGCTGGCGCAGCGGCTGGAGATGATCCGGGCCCTCCCGCCGGCCGAGGTGAGCAACCTGGTCGCGCTGGGCCGGCTGCCCGTGCTGCTGGCGGTGTTCTTCGGCGCGCTGGCCGTCGCGGTCCTGGCCCACTCGCTGGTGCTCACCGCGCGCCGCCGGGCGACCGACCTCGCGGTGCTGCGGGTGATCGGGCTGACGCCGCTGCAGGTCGGCGGCGCGTTGGTCGCGATGGCGCTGACCATCGGCGCCGTGGGCCTGGCCCTCGGGCCGGCGCTCGGGCTCGCGGTCGGCCGGGTCGTGTGGGGCGAGGTCGCGAGCGGCATCGGCACCGCCGGCGACCCAGCGGTCCCGTGGCTGGTGCTCGTGGTGGCGGTGCCGGCCGTGCTGGTCGGCACCGCGCTGGTCGCGTTGCTGCCGGCCCGGCGGGCGGCCACCCTGCGGCCCGCCGAGGTCCTGCGCTCGGAGTGACGGCCGGCCCGGTCAGCCGGTGGTGGCGCTCGCCGTCGCGGCGCCGTCGGGGGGGCGGTGCTCGGCCCAGAGCCGGGCGAGCAGGTCGGAGGCCAGCTCCTCCTTGTCGATGTACGCCGCCGCGCCGCTGTCCTGGGCGTCCGCCGGCAGGTCCCGGGCCTGGTAGGTCGAGCACAGGAACACCACCGGCGGGTGCTCCCCCGCGGTGATCGCCCGGGTGGCCTCGATGCCCCCCATGCCGGGCATGTTGATGTCCATCAGCACCAGGTCGGGGCCGAGCTCGCCGACCGCGCGGAGCGCCTCCTCCCCCGACGGTGCCTCGCCGACCAGCTCGAAGCCGGCCGCGCGGCGGACCACGGCGGCCGCCGCGACCCGGAAGGGCCGCTGGTCGTCCACCGTGAGCACGCGCACGGTCGCGCCATCGGGGCCGGTCATGTCAGCCAGTGTGCCGCCCGGGCGGGATGCTGGCGAAGGAGGACAGCGCCTCAGCGGTGGTGTGGCCAGCCACCCCGCTCGGCTGCGGCCGCGCCGCCTCAGGCGGTGCCCTGGTCGTGCAGGTAGAGCAGCACCGCCTTGACCCGCCGGTTGAGGTCGCGCTCCTCGGTGAGCGACAGCTTGGAGAAGATCGAGTTGGTGTGCTTCTCGATCGCCCGCTCGGAGAGGAAGAGGGTGGCCGCGATGGCGGCGTTGCTCTTGCCCTGCGCCATCTCGCCCAGCACCTCGAGCTCGCGCGGCGTGAGCGTGCTCAGCGGAGTGTCCTGCGGCCCCCGGTTGGCGGCGACGAGCTGCTCGACGACCGTGGGGTCGATGACCGAGCCGCCCTCGGCCACCCGCTGCACCGCGCTGGTCAGCTCGCCGACGTCGCCGACCCGCTCCTTGAGCAGGTAGGCCCGGCCGCCGGAGCCGCCCTCGAGCAGCTTGAGCGCGAACGCCGCGTCGGCGTGCTGGCTGAGCAGCACCACGCCGACCTGCGGCCGCTCCTGGCGCAGCTGCAGGGCGATCTGGATGCCCTCGTCAGTCTTGGTCGGCGGCATCCGGATGTCGCTGACGACCACGTCGGGGTCGTGGTCGACGACCGCCTTCTGCAGGGACGGCAGGTCGGCGACCGAGCCGACGAGCTCGAGGGCCGCGTCGTGGTCGATGAGGCGCTCGAGCCCCTGCCGGAGCAGCGCGTTGTCCTCGGCGAGGAGCACCCGGATGGTCACCGGAGCACCCTATGTTCCATGACCCGGGCTCCGGCGCGGATCGGGAGCGAATCTGGCCGATCCGTTCGTTCGGACGATGCCGGGGTCCGGCTACTGCATCCGCGACATCGCGAGGGTGACCAGCGTGATCAGGGCCTGCTTGGTGGCCTGCCGGTTGCGCGCGTCGGTGTAGAAGACCGGCACCTCGTCCCGGACGGTCAGGGCCGACCGGACGTCGTCGAGCGAGTGCCTGGCCACGCCGTCGAAGCAGTTGACCGCCAGCACGAACGGGATCTGCCTGGCCTCGAAGTAGTCGACCGCGTCGAAGCACTGCTCGAGCCGCTCGGTGTCGACCAGGACCACGGCCCCGACCGCCCCGGTGACCAGGTCGTCCCACATGAAGTGGAAGCGGTCCTGGCCGGGCGTGCCGAAGAGGTAGAGCCACAGGTCGCCCGGCAGGGCGATCCGGCCGAAGTCCATGGCGACGGTGGTCGACGTCTTGCGGTCGGTCACGCCGCCGGCGTCGTCGACGCCGAGGCTGTGCTCGGTCATCGCGGCCTCGGTGGACAGCGGCTCGATGTCGGAGATGGACCCGATGAACGTCGTCTTGCCCACGGCGAAGCCGCCGGCGATGACGATCTTGACGGTGATGGGCGAGGCGGGCGTCGCCGCCTCGTCCCCGGCCGCCTGGTCCGGCGGGTGGGGAGCCACCGTGACGTCAGAGTGCGGAAATGCCATCGAGAACACTCTCCAGGACCTTGAGGTTGGCGGCGGGTGGCGCGGCGGTGGGCGAACCCGTGTGCACGACGACCAGCCCCTCGTCGGCGAGGTCACCGACGAGAACCCGGACGACGCCCAGGGGCAACGACAGGTGGGCGGACAGCTCGGCGACGGACAGGATCTGCTCGCGGGTCAGGTCGAGGATGCGCCGACGCTCGGCGGTCCCGACCGGGTCGGTGGCACCGGGGACCATCCGGACCAGCGCCTCCAGTGGGAGGTCCGACCGGCCGGGGCGGGTCCGCCCGCGGGTGAGGGCGTAGGGGCGGACGACCCGGGCCTCCTCGACCGCCGCCTCCTCGTCGTACAGGTCGTGGTCGAAGCGGCGCGGCTCGGGCGCGTCAGGGACGGGGGTCTGGGGCACCGGGCCTCACCTGTGGCCCACGGGGAGACGGGCGCGCATCTCGCTGACCAGGGCCGGGGTCATGGTCGCCTCGGCCCGGCTGACGAGCAGGGTCATCTCGTATCCGACGAGCCCGACGTCGCAGGTGGCGTCGGCGGCGACGGCCAGCACCGACCCGTCGCTGATGCTCGTGGTGAAGAGGAACAGGTGGTCCATCTCGACGATCGACTGCCGGACCTCGCCCGCGTCGAGCTGCCGCGCGGCGCCGCGGGTCAGGCTGGACAGGCCGGAGACGATCGCGGCGAGCTGGTCACCCTGCGTCCGGTCGATCTCGTCGGACATCGCCATGAGCAGCCCGTCCGCGGACACCACCAGAGTGTGCTGGACGCCGGGGACGCTCTTCACGAAGTTGCCCAGCAGCCAGCTGAAGTTGGCCGCCTCGGTGCTGAGGGTGCTCACGTCAGTGGTCCTTCGTCTCGTCGGTCGGCACCTCGGTGCCGGTGCTGCTGCTGGTGCTGCTCGTGCTGTCGCCGGCCGGCTCGGCGCCTGCCCGACCGCGGGCGACGCCGGCCCGGAAGCCGGAGAGCATGCCGCGCACCTCGCTGGCCGAGCGGGTGCGCGCAGGCGTGCCCGACGTGGCGGCGGTGCGCGTCCCGGTGGTGGCGGCCTCCTTGGGCGTACGTCGCACCAGCGCCCGCTCCGCGGGTGTGGCTGACTGCTCCGGCACGGCAGGGGCGAACGCCGGTTCGTAGAGCCCCCGCAGCTCGGACAGCACCTCGGCTGCGACGTCGGCGACATCGGCGTCATCTCCGACATCGTCGGCAGCCGGCTCGGCAGCCGCCAGGGAACGGGTCGAGGGCGGCGGCTCTGCCGGCGACGGCTCTGCCGGCGACGGCTCTGCCGGCGACGGCGCGGAGGCCACGCGGCTGGGCAGCGACTGCGACTGCGCCGTCAGCGAGTCCCAGCGAGCCGTCAGCGACTCGGCTGCCGGCTCTGGGTCCGGGGCCGTGCCGGTGCCGGTGTCGGTGCCGGTGCCGGTGCCGGTGCTGGTGGCGGTGCCGGTGGACCGGTCCGCTGCCGTGGTCCGTGACGGCAGAGTGCTCGGCGCTGCGCTGTCCGCACCCGGGTCCGCCGTCGTGACGGCTTCGGGCGTCACGGCTTCGGGCATCACGGCTTCGGGCGTGACGTCGTCCGTCACCGGCCTGGCCGGTGCTGCCGACCGGCGGGCGAGCGACGGCTTGTGGCGGCTGAAGCGCCCGTCGCCCGAGGTGCGGGAGGGCAGGACGTCGACGGCCGGGGCGAAGACGAGCTGGGGAGCAGCTGCGGCGACCGGCTCGGCCTCCGCGACGGGCTCAGGCTCGGGGACGGCCTCGGTCTCGGTGTCGTCGTCGACCTCGTCGTCGGTGTCGTCGTCGACCTCGTCGTCAGTGTCGTCGTCGGTCTCGACGGACGCCTCGGGTCCGGCCACCAGCTCAGGCTCGGCGTCCAGCCCAGGCTCGGCGTCCAGGACCGGCTCGGTGTCCACGACCGGCTCGGCGTCCACGTCCGTTTCCGCGGAAACGTTCTCGATCGGTGTCTCCACAACGGCCGGCGTCCCCACCTCGGCCACGACCGGGTCGTCCGCACCGACCCGGACCGACGGCTCCGCGTGGTCGGCCGGGTCGAAAGCCGGCTCGGCCGCCGATCCCTCCGGTGCGTCGACGGTCATGCCCTCGAACACCGACGCCGGGAGGCTGAGGACCACGACGGTCCCGGCGGCCCGGCCGTGGCGCAGCTCGACCGTCGCCTCGAGACGCGAGGCGAGCCGGCCGACCACGAACAGACCCAGCCGCTGCGACACCGCGATCTCGGCGACCGGCGGGTGGGCGATCTTGTCGTTGGCGTCGGCGAGCTCCTCGTCGGACATGCCGAGCCCGTAGTCGGTGACAGTCACGTCGACGCCGCGGCCGGTGAGCTTCGCCGCGACGACGACCCGGGTCTCGGGGTTGGAGAAGTGGGTGGCGTTCTCGAGCAGCTCCGCGAGCAGGTGCGCGACCGTGAGCGCGTGCCGGCCGGACACCTCGGGGTCCTCGGTCATCGAGAGGTCGATGCGGTCGAAGGCCTCGATCTCGCCGACGGCGGTGCGGATGACGTCGGACAACGGCAGGACGCCGCGCAGCCGGCGCGTCGAGTCGATGCCGGCGAGCACGAGCAGGCTCTCTGCGTTGCGGCGCATCCGGGTCGCCAGGTGGTCGAGAGTGAAGAGCCGCTCGAGGACGTCGGGGTCCTCCTCGCCGGCCTCCATCTGGTCGAGGGCCTTGAGCTGCCGCCCGAGCAGCACCTGGTTGCGGCGCGCCACGTTGACGAACATCTCCGCGATGCTCGCCCGCAACGCCGCCTGCTCCTTGGCGACCTGGACGGTGACGTCGTTGACGGTGTTGAACGCCTCCGCGAGCTGGCCGATCTCGTCCCGGGACTCGACCGGGATCGGCTCGACCGTTACGCCCGGGCCCTCACCGGGGACCTGCATGCGCTCGACCATCCGCGGCAGCTCGTCGCCGATGTCGCCGGCGGCGACGGTCAGGCGGCGCAAGGGCCGGGTGATCCGGCGGGCCAGCCCGATGGCGAGCATCAGGGCCAGACCGAGGCCGAGCACGGCGACGGACACGAGCAGCAGGGCGCGCCGCTCCTGGCCGAGCTGGGTCGCGATGGCGGCGTCGGAGATCTCGTTGACCAGCCCGGACTCCGCCGTGGTCATCGGAGCGATCCGGGTGTTGGCCGCAGTCACCCACTGGGTCGCCGCCCCGATCGCCGGCTCGCGGCCGCGGAGCAGGTCTGGCAGGTCGCGGCGGACCTGGTCGATCTCGTAGTTCTGGGCCTTGGCCAGCTCGTTGTCGAGCCGCAGGTAGGTCTCGGGCGACGCGGCACCTTGGAGGTCCTGCACGGCCTCCCGCTGCTGGGCGACCAGCGCGGAGGCCTGGGCGAAACCGGCCTCGTTGATCGCGCCTGTGTCGAGCGCGAGCTGCACCAGGTCGCGCTCGTGCGAGGCGAACTCGATCGTGCGGGACAGTGCCTGGTAGGCCTCGAGGGTCCTGCCGAGGTCGGCCGTCCCGTCGGCCGCGAGGACACCTGGGAGCTCGAGGTCGGTGCGGATCACCTTGCCGTAGAAGACGTCAGTCTCGGTCGCGAAGAACCGGCCCGCGTCGATCGAGGCCCGTGCCCCCGACAGCTCGCCGTGGACCCCCGCCGAGCGAGCGACCGAGGACCGTACGGCCTCGGACATCTCGTCCACCGGGGACGCGGCTACCAGCTCGCCGAGCCCGCGCAGCTGCTGATCGGTGAACCGGCGCTGGCTGCGCATGCTGTGCTCGCTGCCAGCGCTCGGGGACTGCAGGTGGTTGAGGGTGGCGCTGCGCTCCTCCTGGAGGCTGTGCACCACCGTGTTGACCTGCACCGCGACCTCGGTCAGGGCGTTGATCTGCCCGGCGCGACGGGCCTCACCGACCTGGCCGCCGACCAGCAGCCCGGTCACGACGACCAGCAGCAGGGTCGGGATCGCCAGGACGGCGAGCAGCTTGGTGCGGACACCGGCGTCGCGCAGCATGGACTCTCCGGTCGGTCGTCGTGCGCCCCATGGGCAGGCAAAGGTCTTGAAGGTGTGGCATCGGCCGGTCCCCCGCCCGCCTTGAGCGGGTACCGGCGCGTCGGGACCACCCCGACGTTCCTAAGGTGTGGTCCGTGCGAGCCGTGGTGCTGACCGGAGCGGGTGGGCCCGAGGTGATGCGCTGGGACCAGGTTCCTGACCCGGAGCCCGGTCCGGGAGAGGTCCTGGTGGACGTCGTGGCGAGCGCCGTCAACCGGGCCGACCTCCTCCAGCGGCAGGGGCTGTACGACCCGCCGCCGGGCACCTCCCCCTACCTCGGTCTCGAGTGCTCGGGGCGGGTGGCCGCCCTCGGGGACGGCGTGGAGGGCTGGGCCGCGGGCGACGAGGTGTGCGCGCTGCTCACCGGCGGCGGGTACGCCGAGCAGGTGGCCGTGCCGGCCGGCCAGCTGCTGCCGCTGCCGACCGGGGTCGACCTGGTCGCCGCGGCCGGACTGCCGGAGGTGACCTGCACGGTGTGGTCCAACGTGTTCATGCTCGCCGGTCTGCGGCCGGGCGAGACGCTGCTGGTCCACGGCGGCGGGTCCGGCATCGGGACCATGGCCATCCAGCTCGGCCGCGCCATGCAGGCCCGGGTCGCCGTGACAGCGGGGTCACCGGAGAAGCTCGCACGCTGCCACGAGCTCGGCGCCGAGGTGCTGGTCGACTACCACGAGCAGGACTTCGTCGAGGCCGTGCGGGTGGCGACCGACGGCCGCGGCGCCGACGTCGTGCTGGACCTGATCGGCGCCAAGTACCTCGCCCGCAACGTCGAGGTCCTGGCCACCAGCGGCCGGCTGGTCGTCATCGGGCTGCAGGGCGGCACCAGGGCCGAGCTCGACCTGAGCCTGCTGATGCGCAAGCGGGCCGCGGTCCTGGCGACCGTGCTCCGCGCCCGGCCGCCGGAGGAGAAGGCGGCCGTCATCGCCTCGGTCCGCGAGCACGTGTGGCCGCTCGTCGGCTCCGGCACGGTGCACCCCGTGGTCGACCGGGTGCTGCCCATGGCCGAGGCCGGCGAGGCGCACCGGGTGCTCGAGGCCGGCGAGGCGGTCGGCAAGGTCCTGCTGGCGACCTAGCCGACCGCACCACCAGCCTTCATCAGCGCCGGCATACGTCCGGCGCCGAGGTTCAGTCGAGGACCGGGTCCTCGGCCGGGTCGACGAGCCTCTTGGCCACCCACACCCGGTTCTCGATCATCGCGTCGAACAGGCTCTTGCGGAGCTCGTCGTCGGTGTCCAGGTTGTTGCCGTCCGGGCGGACAGCCCAGTCCCGCAGCGCCGCCCGGTTCGCGAAGAACGGCGAGATCTCGCGAGTCCGCAGCTTGCCGTTCTGGTTCCGGAACCGCTCGACGAAGGCCAGCGCCTCCACCATGTCGGCACCACCCTCGAGGTCGTCCCAGCGCAGCGACCCCCAGTCCCAGTGGTCGTTCTCCGGGACCTCGACGTGGCCGTACCAGCCCGGCTGGTGCGGGAACCGCGACTGCCGCCGGATGTAGTTCTCGGTCGCGAGCACGTCGTCCTCCTGCTTGTCCGGCCAGACGTGGTCGTTCGGGACGTCGAGCTCCTGCTTGGCCAGCTGCTTGATGGCCGCTAGCGCGTCGCGCTGGAAGGCGCTCTCCGGCAGCCACGACCGCCGCGACGAAAAGCCGATGATCTCGATCTGCAGTCGGACGACCGTGTTGGTCTCGGTGCCGCCGGCGTCGTTCTGCAGCGTCCCGCAGCCCTTCATCAGCCGCCGGTGCTGCCACACCTTGTGCTCACCGACGGTGAAGGTCGGTGCATCGCGCTGGCCCTCCCGATAGCTCGGCAGGTCAGCGGTCTGCGTGGTGTGACCCACTGCCTTCGGCGGGGCTGTCCTCGTTGACGTCGCCCCACTGGAAGTCGGCCGCCCGCTTGGTGACCTCGATCCCGCCAGGCAGCTTGTCGACGAATCCTGATGCCATGACTCCCCCTCGAGCCGGGTCGCACAGGGCCCCTCCCCGCTCCCGGCGTCTCGAGTCTGCGCCCGCCCCCTGCATCCCGCCAGTGGGGCTGCCACCACACCACCGCGGGTGCGTCGGCGACAAGCGTCAGGCCTCGAGCGGCACCCGCTTGACCCAGGCGTCGATCGTCTCGAAGGGGCGCATGCCGACCGACTCGTAGATCGCCAGCGCGCCGGTGGCGTTGGCGACGTCGACGTGCAGGAAGACGGCCGACCGACCTGCCGCCTGCTCCGACGCGAAGTAGGCCCGGAGCAGCGCCTTGCCCGCCCCCCTCCCTCGGGCCCCTGGCAGGGTGGCCAGCGAGTCGACGTACCCGGCGTCGTGCTCCTGCTCGAAGCGCTTGCTGCCGACCAGCAGGCCCGCGACCTCGCCGTCGACCTCGGCGAGCCACAGCTGGGTGAAGTCCGGGCCGTGCTCGGTCAGCCGGTGCCGGTAGTGCTCGAGGTCGACCGGCACGAAGCCGAAGTGCTCGACGAACGCCTCGGAGTCCACCCGGTGCGCCGCGCGGACGTCGTCCTCGGACATGGCCGTACGTCGCACCCGGACACCCGGGACCGCCGGCGCCTCCACGGGCCGGTCCAGGTCGATGCGCATCCGGACGTACGACGTCGGCGAATCGTAGCCGCTCCCGCGCAGCCAGTCCTGGGTCTGCACGTCCTGCCGCCAGGCACCCATGTCGTAGAGCACCGAGCTCAGGCCGTCGGCCTCGACCGCTGCCCGGCCGCGCTCCTCGAGGAACCGGAACACCTCGAGCCCGAGGTCCTGGTCCGGGTGGTCCGGCCGCACGTAGACGTCGACGACGACCTTCTCGCTGTCGCCGACCCGCTCGGCGTAGCCGTGGCCGACCAGCCGCCCGGACGCGTCGCGCCACCCGTAGGACTCGACCGCCGGGTTGCGCAGGTCGGCCGCCACCTCCTCCTCGGAGATGTCCGCCTGACCGATGACCGCCGTGTCGCAGAGGACGAGGAAGTCGAAGAGGTCGGCCAGGTCGGCCGGCCCGAGCCGTTCGGGGACGAGTGGGTCGGGCTGCTCGGGCTGCGGCTGGCGCGTCACGAGCCGCGAGGCTGCCACCCGGGCCGGAGGCGGGTCCAGCTCATTCCGCGGCGCGACCGGGCGTGGGTCGCGACCGGGCGTGGGTAAGGATGGGGCCATGACCGAGTCCCAGGGTGCCGAGCCGACCGACGCCGATGCCGAGGACGCCCCGCGCGTCGTGGTGGTCGGCCCCAACGGCATGGCCATCGAGTCGTCCGGCAACCTCCAGGACGGCGACGAGGAGCGGTCGATCACCGACCTGGTGGACCAGCCGGCCAAGGTGATGCGGATCGGCAGCATGATCAAGCAGCTGCTCGAGGAGGTCCGGGCCTCGTCCCTCGACGAGGCCTCCCGGGTCCGGCTCAAGGAGATCCACACCCGCTCGATCCGTGAGCTCGAGGAGGGCCTGGCGCCCGAGCTGGTGCAGGAGCTGGAGCGGATCTCGCTGCCGTTCACCGACGACGCGGTCCCCAGCGAGGCCGAGCTGCGGGTGGCCCAGGCCCAGCTGGTCGGCTGGCTCGAGGGACTCTTCCACGGCATCCAGACCGCGTTGTTCGCCCAGCAGATGCAGGCCCGCGCGCAGTTCGAGGAGATGCGTCGCCGCGCGCTGCCGGGCGGTCTCTCGATGCCCGGCGGGCCGGGCGGCCCGGGGATGCCGGGCGCCTCCGACGAGACCGGCCCCCGCAACACCGGCCAGTACCTGTAGGCACCCGCCGCGCCGTACGCCTTCTTGGCGCCCGAGCATGATCGTTTGCGGCGCCGGGGACCGCGACACGCCGGACCGACGCGTGTCGATCGGGCCGGACGTCGCAAACGATCTCCGGAGCGGTTGAGGCCACGGGTCGGCCGGCGCCCGGTGGGTGGACCTCCAGCGAGCGGGTCAGGCGAGGCCGAAGAGGCGCTCGAGCTCGCGGGCGACGCCGTCGTCCTCGGGACCGTCGACCAGCCGCTCGACCGCGGCGAGCACGTCCGGGTGTCCGGTCCGGACGCCGTACGCAGTCCCCGCCCAGGCGAGCATCGGCAGGTCGTTGGGCATGTCGCCGAACGCGACCACGTCGGCCGCCTCGATCCCGCGACGCCCGGCCAGCCGGGCCAGGGCCGAGGCCTTCGACACCCCCGCCGCGGAGATCTCGAGCAAGCCGGTCGAGGACGAGTGGGTCAGCTCGACCAGGTCCCCAGCGACCTCGCGGGCCGCCGCCAGCAGGGAGTCCGGGTCCATGTCCTCGTGGCGGGCCAGCAGCTTGACCGCGGGCCGGTCGTAGATGGTCTCGATGACGTCGACCGCGCTGGCCTGCCCGACGTCCCACCGGGCGACGTACGTCTCCTCGTGCGCGAACCCGGCATCGGTCTCGACCGCGAAGGCCACGTCCGGCAGCGCCGCCCGCAGCCGGCGCGTGACGTCCAGCCCGACGTCGACCGCGATCGGCGACGTCTCGACGACCTCCTCGCGGTGCAGGTCGTAGACGATGGCGCCGTTCGCGCACACGGCGAGCCCGGTGTGACCGGTGCGCACCGCGACCTCCGCCATCCACCTCGGCGGACGCCCGGTGACGAACACGACGGGCACGCCGCGCTCCTCGAGCGCCTTGAGCACGGCGACCGTGCGGTCGGAGATCTCCCCCCGCGGGTCGACGACCGTGCCGTCGAGGTCGGTGGCGACCAGCCGGGGCGCGATCACGACGGGGGTACGACGAGGCCGGCGAGCAGGTCACGCACCTCGGCCGGCGACCACTGCATCGTCGCGTCGCCGCAGGAGAGCTCGACCGCCATGTGGTCGGGCAGCTCGGTCGGGAACGCCTTCGGCCAGACCCAGGTCTTCTCCTCGACGGCGAGCGCCCGGGTGCGTGCGGCGAAGGTGTCGGCGTCGACCCGCAGGTAGAGGTGCGCCATCGTCGTCTGCGGCGGGTCGGGGACGACCGTGACCCCGTCGAGCGCCGCCAGCTCGGCGCCGATGGCCCGCATGTGCTCGACGTAGGCCGGGATGCGGGGCCCGCGCAGCCGGAGCCCGGCCAGACCGGC
>DATHAP010000228.1 GCA_035489715.1 Actinomycetes bacterium | reverse complement strand
AGCGCCTGGTCGATCTGCTCCTGGCTCAGCGGCTCGTCCGAGGACGACGCGGCGATGACCAGCTCGCCGTAGAGCTCGATCTCGTCGAGGACCAACGGGTCCTCCAGCCGGGAATCGGCCTTGTGGGCCACCGGTCGCCCTCCTCCGTCACCGCCCGTCGGGGCCAGGTTCGGCCCCGCTTGACGAGCAAGCCTAGGTATGCCCGAGTTTGGACCGCCATGACCCACCTGGGTCATCCTGCGGTAGCCCGTACGAGGTGACCGAGGGACACCGGACGACTCGTCCTGGTGACACGACACCCGGTCGGCCCCGCCCAGGTGGGTCAGCCCGCCCACCCGGCAGCGCGTCCGTCACCCTCCCGTGAGGGCTGCGAGTGCGTCGTCGAACACCTCGGTGTGCCGGTCGACGTCGGCCGCCGTCGTGGCCGGTGACATCAGCGCCATGTTGTGGAACGGCGTCAGCAGGATGCCCCGGTTGAGGGCGTAGAGGTGGAGGAACTGCTCGAGCGCGAAGTCGCCCGACGCGTGGGCCTCGGCGCCGGTCCGCGGCGCGGACGCGGTGAAGGTGTACTCGCCCCGGGCGCCCAGCCGGTTGCAGTGCCAGGGCAGACCGTGCCGGGCGATGCCCGCGTCGACGCCGTCGGACCAGCGGTCGCCCAGGGGCAGCATCCGGCCGTAGGCCTCATCGGTGAGCACCTCGGTCAGGGTCACCCGCATGGCGGCCAGCGACAGCGCGTTGCCGGCCAGCGTCCCGCCGATGCCACCGACGTCGATGTCCTCCAGCGCGACGGACCGCGCGATCCGGTCGGCCACCTCGGCGGTCATCCCGAAGGCGCCGGCCGGGATCCCGCCGGCGACCGCCTTGCCCATCGTCATCAGGTCGGGATCGAGGCCGTGCGCCCTGGTGTAGCCGCCGGGGCCTGCGGAGAGCGTGTGGGTCTCGTCGATGATCAGCAGGACGTCGTACCGCCTGGTCAGCTCGCGCAGCGCCGCGTGGTAGCCCTCGTCGGGCAGCACGATGCCGACGTTGGTCAGCGCCGGCTCGCACAGGACCGCGGCGACCTGGCCGCTGGCGAGCGCGGCCTCGAGGCCCGCGACGTCGTTGAACTCCACGACGACCGTCGTCTCCGACGGGTCGACCGGCGGGCCGATGTTGCCGCGCCGGGAGACCGTCCGCCCGTCTTCGTCCCGCGCCGCGAAGGTCTCGTCGACGCTGCCGTGGTAGCAGAAGTCGTGCACGACGACCTTGGGCCGGCCGGTCACGTGCCGGGCGTAGCGGATGGCGTGCCGGTTGGCGTCCGTCGCGGAGAGGGTGAACTGCCACAGCGGCAGGCCGAACCGTCGGGTCAGCTCCTCGCCGACGAGCACCGAGTCCTCGGTCGGCAGCATCGCGGTGATGCCGCGGCCGACCTGGTCGCGCACCGTGGCCACCGTCGGGCCGGGGGAGTGGCCGGTCATCGCACCGGTGTCGCCGAGGCAGAGGTCGACGTAGTCGTGCCCGTCCACGTCGCGGAAGTGTGCCCCGGTCGCCTCGTCGACGAAGACCGGGAAGGCCCCCGGCCACTTCGACATCCAGCTCATCGGGACCCCGCCCGGCATGACGGCCTGGGCCCGCTCGAAGAGCTCCTTGCTGCGGGGGTGCTCGGCGACGAAGCGGTCCTGCTCGGCGGCGGTCAGCCGCTCGACGTGCGCACGGTCCATGGCCGCACGCTAGTGGTGGCAGGAGGTGGGACGGGGACCGACGTCCCCTGCCGTGTGCCGGTCCCCGTCCCTGGGTGTCGCGTTCCCTGACCTGTCGGGCGCAATCCTCGCGACCGGCGCCGTCCGCGACTCGGACGGATGGGCGCCCGGCCCGCGGCTACTCTCCTCCGGTGCACCCGAGCGACCACTGGAGCCGCCTGCGGCGCCTCCTGCTGGTCGGCTTCCTCGCCGTGGTCATGAGCCTCTGCGGGCTGCTGCTGCTCGCGACCTTCACCTCGACGACCGGCTGGCTCGGCTTCCTCATCGGCATCTGCCTCGCCGTCCTGCCGCTCCCGGTCGTCCTGGGCGCCTTCCGCTGGCTGGACCGCTACGAGCCCGAGCCGCGGGGGCTGCTGCTGTTCGCGTTCTTCTGGGGCGCGACGGTCGCCGCCCTCGTGTCGGCGGTGCTCAACACCGCCAGCGCCCTGGCCATCGCTCGCACCGGCGGGCCGGCCGAGGGGCTGGCGACCACCGCTGTCCTGGTCGCGCCCTGGGTCGAGGAGGCCGCCAAGGGGGCGGCCGTCCTGCTCGTGCTGCTCGTGCGCCGGCAGGAGTTCGACGGGGTGGTCGACGGGATCGTCCTGGGCGGCCTGGCCGGAGTCGGCTTCGCCTTCACCGAGAACATCCTCTACTTCGGGCGGGCGTTCCTCGCCGGTGGCGAGGAGCTCGGCGTCAGCGGCGGGATCTTCGCGGTCGGCTTCACCTTCGTGCTCCGCGGGGTGCTGTCCCCCTTCGCCCACCCGCTGTTCACCGCGATGACCGGCATCGGGCTCGGGTTGGCCGCCCGGGCGGTCACTCCCTCCACCCGATGGCTGGCGCCGCTGGCCGGCTACCTCACCGCCGTCGTGCTGCACGCCACCTGGAACTGGGCGTCGCTGTCCGGCCTGAGGGGCTTCTTCACCGGCTACGTCGTCGTCATGGTCCCCGCGTTCGCCGCGACCGTGGCGGTCGCGGCGTGGTCACGCCGGCGCGAGGGCGAGACCCTGCAACGGCACCTGCCGACGTACGTCGACGCGGGCTGGCTGGCCCCCGAGGACGTGCCCATGCTGGTGTCGGTGCCCCGCCGGCGCCAGGCGGTGCGCTGGGTGGCCGGCCGCTACGGCGAGCCGTCCGGCGACGCCCTGCGCGGCTTCCAGCACGCGGCGACCGAGCTGGCGTTCCTGCGCGACCGGCTGGAGCGCGGCCACCCGGTGCACGACTTCCCCCGCCGCGAGCGCGACCTGCTGGCCGAGGTGGCCCGAACCCGGGTCGCGGCGGGCGGCCCGCGGGGCGGGTCGACCGGACCGGGACCGGGGCCGCTGCCGGCTTCCCCGCGCTAGCCGACCAGGTCGGTCAGCCAGTCGTCGCCCTGCAGCTCGACGTGCAGGTCGAGCAGGTCGTCGGAGGTGAAGGCCGGGCCGGCCGGGCGCAGCTCCGGGTGCTCCACGACGGGTGGCGACAGGCTCAGGAAGGTCACCCCGGCGGTCACCAGCGCGGCGACGCCGGCCGGGTCCAGCCCGAGCGCCACGGTCTGGTCGCACGCCAGGCAGGTGAAGAGCACCTCGCCCGAGGTCGAGCGGTCGGCGTCGACCCGCACGAGCAGGCGGCGCGCGGCGAGGGTCAGCTCGGCCCGGCAGCTGGGGCAGATGACGGTGAACTGCGGCTGGCTGGTGGCGCTCATGGCGGTGGCCTCCTCGGTGTGGTGGCCCCACCGTGCGCGCCACCACTGGCGGTCCACTTGCGGGGCACTTGCACCCCGCTGTCGAGCGCCGGTGAGCCAGGCTTACACCAATCCGAGGTCCAGACGGGCCAACGGCTCGACCAGCTCGCGCTCTTCGTAGGACAAGTGGGACAGAAGGGTGTCGGAGAGCAGGTCGACGGCCGCCTGGACCTCGTCGAGGTCGTCCGGCCGGCCCACCAGGCCGACCAGCGCGGCGTCCACCCGCTCGAGCACCGCGGCGATCGCGTGGTGCTCCTCCTCCAGCCGGTCGACCACCGGGCCGAGCCCCGGGTCGGCCGCCCGCAGGCTCGGGAACATCCGCTGGTCCTCGATGGTGTGGTGCACGGTGACGATGCGGCAGTAGGTCTCGCAGTAGGTGCCGAGCGTCCAGCTGTTCTGCCGCATCGTCATCGTGCTGATCAGCGAGCGCACCTCGCCGATGTCCCGGTTGCCGTGGACGACCTGCTCCACCAGGTCGCGCAGCTGCGCCAGCTCGCCGCGCAGGTGGTCGTGGATCTGGACCAGCGCCTGCCCGTCGCGGCGGCCCCGGTCGGTGTACGTCGCGCCACCCGCCCGGGCCGGGCCGGCCGGCCGGGCCGACTCGTCCCACACCCGCTCGGTGCTCAGGCGCCGCCCGTGGTCCTGCGTCGGCTCGACACCGAGCTCCGACCCGGCCGGGCCGCCGTCTGCATCGGCCGGGACGGCCGGCGAGCGCGCCGTACGCACGATGACGGCGCCGCCCTCCTCGGGCTGGGTGGGTGCCGGGGGCGCCGGCGCGGGGTGCGGCGCGGCGGTGCCGCGCTCGTGCTCGACGGCGATCCGGACGGCCGGCGCGACCTCCTCGGCGAAGCGCTGCATCGCGCGGGCCGAGCCGGCGTCGGCCGTCAGCACGAAGCCGCTGGTCCCGTGCACCAGGGCCAGGGTGGCCAGCTGCTCGACCCAGTCGTCGACCGTGCCCTGCAGGAAGCCGCCGCCGGCACCGAAGCCGCCCTCCAGGTTGTAGAGGCGGCGCACCGACGCCGGCGACCGGCCGGCGGCCTCCGCGGCCTCGTCGATGCGGGCGTTCATCTCGGGAAGCCGCTCGGGCGGCGCGTAGCCCTGGCTGGGCAGCCAGCCGTCCCCGAGCCGGCCGGTCAGGGCCAGCATCCGGGGGCCGTAGGCGCCGACCCAGACCCCGATCGGGTGCACCGGCACCGGCCCCGGCTTGGCGCCGGCCAGCCGGTAGTGCTCGCCGTCGATGCGGGGCGTCCGGCCGGGTCCCCAGACGGCCCGGATGACCGCGATCGCCTCCGCCAGCGCCCGCACCGCCTCGCCCGGCGAGCGGCGTGGTCCGCCCATCGCCTCGATCGCGTCCCAGAAGGCGCCGGCACCGATCCCGAGCTCGACCCGGCCGTCGCTGAGGACGTCGAGGCTGGCGGCCGACCTGCCCAGCACCGCCGGCTGCCGCAGCGGCAGGTTGGCGACG
>DATHAP010000227.1 GCA_035489715.1 Actinomycetes bacterium | reverse complement strand
AGGGGCGGACCAGCAGGGACAAGGACCCGCGAGAGAGCCTGCACCTGGACGAGGTGCCCACGCCGGAGCTCGGCCCGGGCGAGGCCCTGGTCGCCGTGATGGCCAGCGCGATCAACTACAACACGGTCTGGACCTCGATCTTCGAGCCGGTCCCGACGTTCATGTTCCTCCAGCGGTACGGCCGGCTCAGCCCGTTGTCGAAGCGGCACGACCTGCCCTACCACGTCGTCGGCTCCGACCTGTCGGGAGTGGTGCTGCGCACCGGCCCCGGTGTGCACGCCTGGGCCCCGGGCGACGAGGTGGTGGCGCACTGCCTGTCGGTCGAGCTGGAGAGCCCGGACGGGCACAACGACACGATGCTCGACCCGGAGCAGCGGATCTGGGGCTTCGAGACCAACTTCGGCGGCCTGGCCGAGCTCGCCCTGGTCAAGTCCAACCAGCTGATGCCCAAGCCGGCCCACCTCACGTGGGAGGAGGCTGCGTCGCCCGGGCTGGTCAACTCGACGGCGTACCGCCAGCTGGTCTCGCGCAACGGCGCGGGCATGAAGCAGGGCGACGTCGTGCTGGTGTGGGGGGCCTCCGGCGGGCTGGGGTCCTACGCGACGCAGTTCGCCGTCAACGGCGGCGCGACCCCGGTGTGCGTCGTCTCCAGCGAGGACAAGGCGGGGATCGCGCGCTCGATGGGCGCCGAGCTGATCATCGACCGCAGCCATGACTCAGGGGAGGGCTACCGGTTCTGGAAGGACGAGACGACCCAGGACCCCAAGGAGTGGCAGCGGTTCGGCAAGCGGATCCGCGAGCTCACCGGCGGCGACGACGTCGACATCGTCTTCGAGCACCCGGGTCGCGAGACCTTCGGCGCGTCGGTCTTCGTAGCGCGCAAGGGCGGCACCATCGTCACCTGCGCCAGCACCAGCGGCTTCATGCACGAGTACGACAACCGCTACCTCTGGATGAACCTCAAGCGGATCATCGGCTCGCACTTCGCCAACTACCGCGAGGCGTGGGAGGCCAACCGGTTGGTGGCGCGCGGGAAGATCCATCCCACGCTGTCCCGGACGTACGCCCTCGAGGACACCGCGCAGGCCGCCTACGACGTCCACCGCAACATGCACCAGGGCAAGGTCGGCGTCCTGTGCCTCGCCCCGGAGGAGGGCCTCGGCGTCCGCGACCCGGCGCTGCGCGCCCGTCACGAGACGGCGATCAACCGCTTCCGCAACGTCTAGGCAATGCCCGGTGGCGGCATCTGACAGGTCGTCCGTCGTCTGACACGATGCGGGCATGGAGCACGACGCCTCCGACGAGCCGGTCGCCGAGCGCGCGAGCCGACTGCTCTACGCCGCCCAGGCCCAGGCCGACCGGCTGCGCGAGCAGACCGAGCGCGAGGTCGCTGCCGACCGCGACGCCTCCGAGGCGCTGCGCGCGGAGGCCCAGCGCCTCCACGACGACATCGCCGAGCGTCACAGCGAGGCCGCGCGCCTCGAGGAGGAGGCGGTACGCCGCCGCGCGGACGCGCTGGAGGAGGCCGCGCGCCGGCTCGAGGAGACGCTGACCGAGTCGGAGCGCCAGCGCACCGAGGCCGGCGAGGAGGCGCGCCAGCTGCTCGCCGACGCGGCGGACCAGGCCTCCATGGTCGTCACGGCCGCCGCCACCAACGCCGACGAGCTGGTGGCCCGGGCCCAGCAGGAGTCCGACACCCTGCGCGACGTGGCGGGCGCCGACGCCGAGTCGATCAGGGCGCAGGCGCAGATGGTGCGGGACAAGGCGCAGCAGGACGCGGACGGCGTCATCGCCGAGGCCCGCGAGGACGCCGCCCGCCGCCGACTGGAGGCGCAGGACGAGGCCGACAAGCGGTTGGCCGAGGTCGAGGGCGAGGTCGCCCGCCTGGTCGAAGGCGCCCGGGCCGAGGCGGAGGCGGTCCTGACGGCCGCCGCCGAGCAGGCAGCGGCGACCAGGGCGGCCGCCGACGAGGACGCCGGCCACGTCCGCCGTCAGGTCGCCGGCCTGGCCGACGTGGCGGGCACCGACGCCGAGCGGATCCGCGCCGAGGCGCGCGACGAGGCGGACACCGTGCTGGCGGCGGCGGCCGAGCAGACCGCCTGGGCCAAGCGCACGGTCGACGAGGTGCTCGAGGCCGCGGCGGGCGACGCGGAGCGGATCCGCTCCGACGCCCACGCCGAGGCCGCCAAGGTGGTGGCCGAGCTGCGGGCCCAGGCCGAGGAGCTGCTGGTGAGCAGCCGCGAGAGCGCCGAGACGCGGCTTGCCGACGCGGCCACGAGAGCCGCGGCGGTCGAGTCCGAGGCCGACCAGGTCCTTGCCCAGGCGCAGACCGAGGCCGAGCGCCGGCTGGCCGACGCGAGCCACCGGGCGTCCCGGACCGTCGACGAGGCCACCACCAAGGTGCGGGCGATCGAGTCCCGGGCCGACCGCCGCGAGGCCGAGGCGGAGGCCAACGCCCGTGCGCTGCGCGAACGGGTCGCCGAGCAGGTGGCGACGGCGCAGCGCGAGTCCGAGGAAGCCCGCCGCGACGCCCGGGCCGAGGCGGTGCGCCTGGTCGGCGACGCCCGGACCGAAGCCGACGAGCTGCGCCGCCAGGCCCGTCAGATCCTGCACGACGCCCGCGAGGAGGTGGCCGCCCTCATCACCCGGCGAGACGAGATCGCCGCCGAGCTCGGCCGCCTGTCGGGCGTCATCGAGGCCCTGAACGTGTCGCACGCGGACGTGCCAAGATGACGGACTGTCCCCTCTCCCCCGAGTTGTCTCCTCTGCTACGAAGGAACGATCGATGACCAACACCCCGCGCGAGACCTTCGAGATCGTGCGCCGCGGCTACGAGCCCACGCAGGTCGACCGCCAGCTGGCTGCCCTCTCCCGTGAGCTCGAGCAGGCGCGCGCCCGCCAGGCCGACCTGGAGCGACGGGTGGAGGAGATGCACGCCCAGGGTCCGCAGGAGGAGGGGGCAGCGACGCCCTACGCCGGTCTGGGCGCCCGGATCGAAAAGATCCTCGGCCTGGCCGAGGAGGAGGCCAAGGAGCTGCGCGAGGCGGCCGCGGGCGAGGCCAGCCAGCACCGTGCCCTGACCGAGCAGGACGCCGACAAGATCCGCAAGGACGCCGAGACCTACGCGCAGGAGCGCCGCGGCGACGCCGACACCGAGGCGCAGCGGGTGCTCCAGGAGGCCAAGCGGGCGGCCGACCAGATCCGTGACGACTCCGAGCGGGACGCCAAGGCCCGCCGCGAGGAGGCGGAGGCGCTCTTCGAGCGCAACCGGGCCAAGGCGGCCCAGGCGGCGGCCGACTTCGAGACGACGCTGGCCCAGCGCCGGGAGCAGTCCGAGCGCGACTTCACCGAGCAGATGAAGGCCAACGAGCAGCAGCTCGCCGTCGTCACCCAGCGCAGCGAGCAGCTGCGGCTGGAGGCCGAGAAGCTGCGCGCCGACAGCGACCGCAAGTCCAAGCGAACGATGGACGACGCGCAGCGGCGGGCCGACGACCTGATCGCCGAGGCGAAGGCGCAGGCCGAGCGGATCCGCGGCGAGTCCGAGCGCGAGCTCTCCGCCGCGACGCAGCGCCGCGACAGCATCAACTCCCAGCTCACCAACGTGCGTCAGATGCTGGCCACCCTGACCGGCGCCTCGCTGCCCGACCCGATCGGTGAGGACGCCCCGGCGGCGGCCGAGCAGGTCGACGAGGCCCAGGGCAAGCAGCAGCCGCCAGCCGGCACTGCCGGCACTGCCGGCACTGACGGCACGGACGCCAAGGACGTCACGGACGCCAAGGGCGCGCCGGCCGGCGACGAGCAGGGTGGCGGCAAGGCGTCCACCGCACCGACGTCCAACGTGGTCGCGGCCGAGGGCGACCAGGCCACGACGGTGCAGGCCGAGAAGCCCGCGCCGACCAAGGGCTGACCCTCACTGACCACCGGTCGGCGGCGGACGTGAGGGTCGAGCGGTGACGGAGGACGAGGCAGCAGCCTCGTCCTCCGACCGCGGTCCGGAGGAGGACCAGCACAGCTGGCACGACGAGGAGCAGTTCGGCCGCCTCGGCCGACCGCTGCGGCGCGACTCGCCGTTCATGATCGGGTTCCTCGGTGCGCTGGGGGTGTTCCTCGCCTGGTTCCTGACCCAGGCGATCCTCAACGCCCGCAGCGTCCTCGTGCTCATCGTGATCGCCCTGTTCCTGGCGATCGGGCTGAACCCGACGGTCGAGTGGCTGACCGCCCACAACGTGCGCCGAGGGCTGGCCATCGCGATCGTCTTCTTCGCGGTCATCGGGGCGTTCGTCGGCTTCGGCTTCGCTGTGGTGCCCCCGGTCGTGGAGCAGAGCAACGCGTTCGTCAAGGAGCTGCCGAGCTACCTCGACGACCTGAGACGCAACCCGACGGTCCGTCAGTTCGATGAGGACTACGGCGTCATCGAGCGGGCGCAGAAGTACGTCACGTCGGGGGAGCTGGGCCAGCGGGCGTTCGGCGGGCTGCTCGGCGTGGGTCGGGTCGTCCTCAACGCGGTCTTCGGCGCGCTGACCATCCTGATCATGACGTTGTACTTCCTGGCCGCCCTGCCGAGCATGAAGCGGCAGGCCTACCGGCTGGTGCCGGCGTCCCGACGGGAGCGGGTGACCCTGCTCGGCGACGAGGTGCTCGCCCGCACCGGCCAGTTCGTCAGCGGAGCGCTGACCGTCGCGTTCATCGCCGCGTTCACCTCCTACATGTTCCTGCGCATCGTCGACATGCCCTACGCGATCGCGCTGGCGGTCTTCGTCGGCCTGCTCGACCTCATCCCGCTGGTGGGAGCCACGATCGCGGCGATCGTCGTCTCGCTGCTGGGCTTCACCCAGTCGGCCGGCGTGGGCATCGCCTGCATCATCTTCTACGTCGCCTACCAGCAGTTCGAGAACTACGTGGTCTACCCGCACGTGATGCGCCGGGCGGTCGACGTCCCGGCCCCGGTGACCGTGGTGGCGGTCCTGCTCGGCGGAGCCCTGCTGGGCATCGTCGGCGCACTGATCGCGATCCCGGTGGCGGCGGCCGTGCTGCTGGTCGTCCGCCAGGTGGCGATCCCCCGGATGGACCAGACCTAGCGACCGGTCAGCCCGGCTGCTCCACCCGGGCCAGCAGGCCACGGACCGCTCGGACGACCTCGTCCGGCACCTCCAGCGCGGTCAGGTGCCCGGCCCGCGGCAGCGTCTCGAGCCGGCCCTGGGGCAGCGCGTCGGCCATCGCTGCGACCTCGTCCGAGCCCGCCAGGCCGTCCTCGTCACCGCGCAGGACCAGTGCCGGTACGTCGACGCCACGCAGCACGTCGAGCGAGTCCGGGCGGGCGGCCATCGCCCGCTGGGCCCAGGCGGCCGCGGCGGGAGGGGCCGACCCGACCATGGCCCGCACCCGGGCGACGACGTCGGGCCGCTCGGCAGCCGTCGTCGGGCCGGTGAGGCCCGGCAGGACGTCCTCGACCAGGACGGCCGGGCTGCCTTCGGCATCGAGGCGGGCGGCGATCCGCAGCCGGTTGTCCCGGGCGGCAGCCGGGTCGGCACCCGCCTTCGTGTCGGCCAGCAGCAGGCCGCGCAGCCGGCCGGGGTGCCGGCGAAGGAGGGCCATGGCGACGTACCCGCCCATCGACAGGCCGCCGAGGACGACCGGGCCGAGCCCGAGCCGGTCCAGCAGCGCCACGACGTCGTCCGCGGCGTGGTCCAGCGAGGGCTCGTCGGCCCCGAGCGGCGAGTCGCCGAACCCGCGCAGGTCCGGCGTCACGACGCGTGCGACGTCGGCCAGGCCCGTCGCCTGCCGCTCCCACATGGCCGCGGAGAGCGGAAACGCGTGCAGCAGCACCAGCGGCGGGCCGTCACCGACGACCTGTGCCGCGAGCTGGACGGTCACCGCGGCCTTCTCGTGTAGTCGATGGCCCATCGCTGCTCCCACGTCTCGCCGTCCTGGGACCGTTCCCACCGCCAGTGGAAGGCGTCCTGGGTGACGTCGGAGAAGACCATCCGCTTGAACGCCTGCTCCTCGTCGACCCGGTCCGGCGTGGCGAAGACGAAGGACCCGTCGGCGAGCACCGACCCGACGAAGGACCAGTAGCTCCCCTCGGAGTCCGCCCAGGTCTGCCGCCACTGCCCCGTGCCGGCGTGCCGGACGCTCAGGCTCATGCCCGAGAACGGCTCGTCGCCGTGCGCCTCGAAACGTTCGACGTAGACGCGGCCGCCGAGCTCGCGGGTGACCGAGTTGCGCCCGGCGCCTCCCTCCCACGCCGCGTGCCAGTCTCCGACCCAGAAGTCGAGCTCGTTCATACCCTCACGGTAGGAGGCTCAGCCGTCGGGCGGGACCGGCGGGGTCGCTGGCACCCGGGTGGGGAGCGGGTAGGCCGCCGGCGCGACCCGGCGGACCACCTCGTCGAGCACCCGCCGCACCGCGGGCTCGCCGACCCACAGGTGCTTCGCCCCGTCGACCCCGACGACCTCGGCCTGCGGGACCCGGGCGAAGCGCTGCCGGGCCTCGGCCGGCCGCAGGTAGTCGTCGAGCTCGGGCACCAGCGCGACGACGGGCTTCCCGCTGGCCGCCCAGGCGTCGAGGTGCTCGTCGGTGGCGTAGCGCAGCGGCGGCGACAGCAGGATCGCGCCGGTGACCGACGGGTCGAGCCCGTGCATCAGGGCCAGGTCGGTGCCGAAGGACCAGCCGAGCAGCCAGCGCTCCGGCAGGTGCGGCTGCTCGTGGAACTCCGCGTACTCGATGGCGGCCGCGACGTCGAACCGCTCGCCGACCGCCTCGCCGAAGACGCCCTCGCTGGTGCCCTGCGGCGACGAGGTGCCGCGGGTGTTGAACCGCAGCACGGCCACGCCGGCCAGTGACGGCAGCCGGTTGGACGCCTTGCGGATCACGTGGCTGTCCATGAAGCCGCCGTGCGTGGGCAGCGGGTGCAGCGTCACCAGGGTCGCCACCGGCTCCCGGTCGACCGGCAGCGCGAGCTCGCCGACCAGGGCGAGCCCGTCCGCGGTGCGCAGGGTGACCGGCGTGCGGGTGGCGGGCAGCACGGTGCCGGCCCGGATCTCCTCCGGGCCGCCGTACGTCGACAGGTGGTGCTCGGTGGTGCGTTGGCCGGTCTTGGGGTGCTCGGTCATCGCAGCTCGGGTCAGGCGCCGTAGTCGCGGAACCCGCGGCCGGCCTTGCGGCCCAGGTAGCCGGCCGTCACCAGCTGCTCCAGCAGCGGTGCGGGGGCGAAGCCCGGCTCGCGGAACTCCAGGTAGAGCGTCCGCTGGATGGCGTGCGCCACGTCGAGCCCGACCACGTCCAGCAGGTCGAACGGCCCGAGCGGGTAGCCGCACCCGACGATCATCGCGGAGTCGATGTCCTCGACCGTCGCGTAGTGCGCCTGCAGCATCTTGACCGCGTCGTTGAGGTAGGGGAACAACAGCGCGTTGACGATGAAGCCGGCCCGGTCTCCGCACTCGACCGCGTGCTTGCCGGCCCGTTCGCACAGCGCCCGCGCGGTGGCGACCACGTCGTCGGCGGTCGACACCGTGCGCACGACCTCGACCAGCTTCATCACCGGTGCGGGGTTGAAGAAGTGCAGGCCGACCACGTCGGCCGGCCGTGTCGTCGCGGCGGCCAGCTCGACCACGGGCAGCGAGGACGTCGTGGTGGCCAGGAGGGCGCCCGGGCGGCAGATCTCGTCCAGGGTGGCGAACAGCGCCTGCTTGACCGACAGCTCCTCCACCACGGCCTCGAGCACCAGGTCGCGGTCGGCCAGGTCGTCCAGCCGGGACGACCCGGTGACCCGCGCCAGGGCGGCGTCGCGGTCCTCCTCCGACAGCTTGCCCCGCAGCACGGCCTTCTCGAGCGAGCGCTCGAGGGTGCCGCGCACCCGGGCGACCTTCTCGTCACCTCGAGCGACGTACATCACGTCGTAGCCCGCCTTGGCGAGCACCTCGACGATGCCGACCGCCATCGTGCCTGACCCGACCACGCCGACCTTCTCCACCGTGCGGCCGCCGCCCTCATGGGCGTGCGGCGACGGCGTCAGGTCGTCGTCGACGACCACCGGCGAGTCCGGTCGCTCGTAGGTGTAGAAGCCACGGCCGGTCTTGCGGCCGCGCAGGCCTGCGGTGACCATCTGCTTGATGAGGGGAGCTGGGGCGTGCAGCCGGTCGCGCGACTGGCGGTACATCGTGTCGAGGATCTCGTACGCCGTGTCGAGCCCGATCAGGTCGAGCAGCGCGAGCGGGCCCATCGGGTAGCCGCAGCCGAACCGCATCGCGGCGTCGATGTCCTCGCGCGAGGCGTAGCGGGACTCGTACATCGACACCGCGTGGTTCAGGTAGCCGAACAGCAGGGCGTTGGCGATGAACCCGGCCTTGTCGCCGATGACCACAGGCACCTTGCCGAGCCGGGCGGCGAGCGCCTCGATGTCGGCGACCACCTCGGGCTCGGTGACGACGGTGCGCACGACCTCGACCAGCTTGAGCACCGGGGCCGGGTTGAAGAAGTGCATCCCGACGACCTTGGACGGCCGGCTGGTCGCCACCGAGATCTCGGTCACCGACAGCGAGGACGTGTTGGTGGCGAGGATGGTGTCCGGCCGGCAGATCTTGTCGGCAGCCGCGAAGATCTCCTGCTTGAGGTCGAGCCGCTCGGGCACCGCCTCGATCACCATGTCGACGTCGGCCAGGTCCTCCATCGACGTCGTGAAGGTGACCCGACCCAGCAGCTCGTCACGGTCTGCCTCGGAGAGCTTGCCCCTGCTCACCGCCCGGTCGGTCGAGTGCCGCAGGTGCCCGCGCCCGCTCTCCAGGAGCTCCTCGGAGGGCTCGACGCCCACGACCCGGAGCCCGTTGCGGGCGAAGACCTCGACGATCCCGGCCCCCATCGTGCCCAGCCCGACGACACCGACAGTGGCGAACTCACGTCCCATGAGGGCAGTCTCCCAGGCCTGCCCCGACACGCCGCGCCGGGTGGGCACCCCTGGTGCATGGGGGGCGTTGGGTGGGGTAGACAGGTCCCACTCGCGAGCCGGTGCGGAGAACCGGGGCCGGCTCGTCACGGAGGGAGTTCGGTGCGCAGCGCGCAGTCGTCGCTGTCCGTGGACGTCCAGGCGGACGAGGACGACCCGGAGATCGTCCGGGTCCGCCTCGGCGGGGAGCTCGACATCACGAGCTCGCCGCTGCTGGAGGCCGTCGTCGAGCAGGTGTGCCAGGCCCGCCGAGACCCGCCCTGCCGGCGCCTGGTCGTCGACATGAGCGGCGTGGGCTTCGCCGACGCCTCGGGCATCTCGCCGCTGCTACTGGGCCGCGCCATGCTCGCCCGCCGGGGCGGGCTCGTCGAGCTGCGGCACTGCCGCCGGGCCGTCCTGCGGCTGATCCGGCTGCTCGACCTGGCCGACATGGTCGACCTCGAGGACGCCGGGTAGCCACCTGTAGCGTCTGCGGCTGTGCGTTTGGTCATCGCGACGTGCACGGTCGACTACGTCGGCCGGCTCACCGCCCACCTTCCCAGCGCCACCCGGCTGATCCTGGTCAAGGCCGACGGGTCGGTCTCGGTGCACGCCGACGACCGGGCCTACAAGCCGCTGAACTGGATGAGCCCGCCCTGCACCCTCACCGAGGACGGCGAGACGTGGACGGTCACCAACAAGGCCGGCGAGCGCCTCGTCATCACCGTCGAGGACGTCCTGCACGACTCCCGCCATGAGCTCGGCGTCGACCCGGGCCTGGTCAAGGACGGCGTCGAGGCCCACCTGCAGGCCCTGCTCGCCGACCAGATCGAGACCCTCGGCACCGGCTGGCGGCTGGTCCGCCGCGAGTTCCCCACCGCGATCGGCCCGGTCGACATCCTGGCCAGGGACGAGCGCGGTGCCACCGTGGCGATCGAGATCAAGCGCCGCGGCGAGATCGACGGCGTCGAGCAGCTGACCCGCTACCTCGGGCTGCTCAACCGAGACCCGCTGCTCTCCCCCGTCCGCGGTGTCCTCGCCGCCCAGGAGATCAAGCCGCAGGCCAAGGTCCTCGCCACCGACCGCGGCATCGACTGCGTGACCCTGGACTACGACGCCCTGCGCGGCTTCGACGACCCGAGCCACCGACTCTTCTGACCCCCCGCGGCGGGGCTGGTCGGCGGCAAGAGCGTCAAGTGGTGGAGGTCGGGGCTGTTCCCCGCGCTGAACGCCCCTAGTTCCACCACTTGCGGCACGCGGATCCACTTCCGCGACGATCAGTCGTGCGCCAGGCTGGCCGGGTGCGGGTCGTCGTGGTCGGTGCCGGGGTCGTGGGCCTGACCTGCGCGGTGCGGCTCGCCGAGGCGGGGCACGACACCCACGTCCTGGCCCGCGACCTGCCGCTGGAGACGACGTCCGCCGTGGCGGCGGCGATGTGGTACCCCTACCTCGCCCAGCCCAGGGACGCGGTCACCCGGTGGGCCGCCCGGACCTTCGAGGTGCTCGAGGGGCTCTCGCACACCCACCCGCAGTCGGGTGTCCGGATGCGGGCCGGCACCGAGCTGCTCTCGACCGGCCGGCCGGTCGACCCCTGGTGGCGCGACGCGGTCCCGAGCCTGGAGACGGTGACCGGGCCGCGCGACGGCTACGGCTCGGGCTGGCGGATGACCGTGCCCGTGGCCGACATGGCGACGTACCTCTCGTTCCTCGTCGACCGGCTGGCCGCGGCCGGCGGCACCCTGAGCCGCGCCTGGCTGGCCGACCTGCCGGACAACGGCTACGTCGTCAACGCCACCGGCCTGGCCTCGCGCGCGCTGGCCGGCGACGAGAGCCTGACGCCGGTGCGCGGGCAGGTGCTGCGGGTGGCGCAGGTCGGTCTGGAGGAGTGGCTGCTCGACGACTCCGACCCGGCGCGGCCGCTCTACGTCGTGCCGCGCGAGCGCGACGTCGTCGTCGGAGGCACCGCCGACCGCGGCTCGTGGGACCGCACGCCGGACCCGGTGACGGCGCACGAGGTGCTCGCCCGGGCCACCGCCCTGGTGCCCGAGCTCGCCGGCGCCCGGGTCCTGGGCCACCGGGTCGGCCTGCGCCCGGCGCGACCCACGGTCCGCCTCGAGGCGGTCCCGCACCCCGACGGCGCGCCCGGCGGGGTCGTGCACTGCTACGGCCACGGTGGCGCCGGCGTCACGCTGTCCTGGGGCTGCGCCGAAGACGTCCTTCAGGCCGTCGAGCACATGGCCGCGGCCAGGCCGATGGCCGAGAACCCGGCGCTGCGGTAGGCCGCCACCGCCACCTCGTTGCTCGCCGCGGTCCACACCGCGACCCCGCTCGCGCCGGCCCGGGCCAGCGCCGCGGCCGCTCCCTCGAGCAGCCGCCGTCCGTGTCCCTCGCGCTGGTGCCCGGCTGCGGTGCCCATCGGCTCGACCAGCGCACACCGCCCCTCCCCCGCGGTCCACGCCATGAGCGCGGCGACCGCAGCCCCGTCGTCGTCGCGAGCCAGCAGGTCGAAACTCGGGTCGTACGCCGTCGAGCCGGCCATCTGCGCCCACCGGCTCTCGGTGAACGTGGAGTTGGCGAAGGCAGCACGCTGCACCGCCACCCTGTCGGTCACGTCGGCCGGGCCGGACACCGCCGCGACCCCCGGCACGTCACGAGCGGCGTCGGCGGGACCGAGCGGCCGCCACAGGTGAACCCACGGGTCCGGGTCGAGGTCCCAGCCACGACGAGCCAGCTCGGCGCGCCACCGGGACGCGCCCGGCCCGTCGACGTACGCCTCGGCGGCGCCGGGACGCCCGAGCCGGTCCTCCACGGCTTCGGCGACGACCCTCGCCAGGTCGGCGTCGTGCAGCAGCCGAGGGTCCAGTGCCAGGCGGACGACAGCGGGGCCGTCCAGCAGCCCTACCCCGACCAGGTCACCGTCGTCCCGCACCTGCAGCAGCGTGTGGTCGACCGCGTCGTCGTCGAGGCGCAGGTGCCACCCGACGTCGCCCGCGTGCAGCTGCCACGCGCAGTCGCCCGGGCGCTCCCACCGCCGCAGCACCGCGACGGTCTCGTCCGCCGAAGTGCGCCCGCCCCAGCTCGTCGTTGTCCGCACGCGGCGCGACGCTACCGGGGCTCGACCGCGCCCTCCACGGAGTTCTCGTCGTCCTCGGCGACCGGGCCGTCGCCGGCCCGGTAGCGGACCAGCGCCGGCACCGCGGCCGCCAGGGCGAGCACGACGACCACGCAGGCGATGCCGCCGCCCACCCACGACCAGGTGACGCCGAAGGCCGCGGCGCTCGCCCCCGCGCGCAGGTCACCCAGCCGGGGGCCGCCCGCGACGACCACGATGAAGACGCCCTGCATCCGGCCGCGCATCTCGTCCGGCGCGTAGGTCTGCAGGATGGTCTGCCGGTAGACCGCCGACACCAGGTCGGCCGCGCCGCCGACGGCCAGCAGCGCCACGACCAGCCACAGGTCGCCGGCCAGCCCGGCGGCCGCCACCGCGAGTCCCCACACGACCACCGCCGCCACCAGCGCCGCGCCCTGGCGGCGCACCCGCCCGATCCAGCCCGAGAGCAGGCCCCCGACCACCGAGCCGATCGCGATGGCGGCGAACAGCCAGCCGGCCGCGGCCGGGCCACCGAAGCGCTCCTCCGCGACCTCCGGGAACAGCGCCCTCGGCATCGCCAGCACCATCGCGGCGATGTCGACGGCGAAGGACATCATCAACACCGGGTGCCGTCGGATGAAGGCCAGGCCCGCGACCACCGATCGCAGCCCCGGCCGGGTGACCTCGCCCAGCGGCAGGATGGGCGGCAGCCGGTGGGCGGCGTAGAGCGCCGCGGTGAACAGCGCCGCGTCGATCCCGTAGGCCAGTGCATAGCTGCCGCGGGCCAGCACCACCCCGGCGAGCAGCGGACCCACCACGGCACCGACACCCAGGGCCGTGGACACCAGGGTGTTGGCCGACGGCACGAGGTCTCGCGGGACGATCCGCGGCACGACCGCCCCACGGGTCGGCGAGGTGAAGGCGAAGCCGACCGACTGCAGCGCAACCAGCCCGAGCAGCACCCAGCGCTGCTCCAGCCCCAGGAGCGCCTGGGCGAGCAGCCCGAACGTGCTGAGCCAGGTCAGGTAGGACGACGCGACCAGCAGCCGGCGCCGGTCGACCGCGTCGGACACCGCCCCGCCGTACAGCCCGAACACCACCAGCGGCACGAGCGCCGCGACCCCGATCAGGCCGACCCACAGCGACGAGGAGGTGATGGCGAACATCTCGACCGCGACGGCGACCCCGGTGAGTTGGAAGCCGACGACCGACACGCTCTGCCCGAGCCACAGCCGGCGGAAGGCGCCGTGCCGCAACGGACGGACGTCGACCGCGACCCGCCGGAGGAGGTTCGTCACCCGCGTCCTTCCGCGTCGCAGTCGTCCGGCATGCTCGTGCCCGTGGGTCACGAGGGCGCAGCCGTGGTCGTCCGCGGGCTGCGCAAGAGCTACGGCGAGCGTACGGCCGTCGACGCGGTCGACCTGGAGGTGGCCACCGGCGAGGTCGTCGCGCTGCTCGGCCCCAACGGGGCGGGCAAGACGACGACGGTCGAGATCCTCGAGGGCTACCGGGCCCGCGACGCGGGCGAGGTCAGCGTCCTGGGCACCGACCCGGCCCAGGCGACCCCCGCCTGGCGGGCCCGGGTCGGCATCGTCCTGCAGTCGGTCAACGACCTGTCCGAGCTGACGGTTCGCGAGACGCTGCGGCACTTCGCGGGCTACTACCCGTCGGCGCGCGACCCCGACGAGGTCGTCGAGACGGTCGGCCTGACCGGCAGCGCCGACCAGCGCTCGCGGCTGCTCTCCGGCGGGCAGCGGCGCCGGCTCGACGTGGCTCTGGGCATCCTCGGCCGCCCCGAGCTGCTCTTCCTCGACGAGCCCACGACCGGCTTCGACCCGGCCGCCCGGCGGACCTTCTGGCGCCTCGTCGAGGACCTGGCGGCCGAGGGGACGACGATCCTGCTGACCACCCACTACCTCGACGAGGCGGAGCGGCTGGCCCAGCGGGTCGCCGTCATGTCCGACGGCCGCTTCCTCGACGTCGCGCCGCCCGCTTCGCTCGGTGGCCGTCAGCAGGAGCTCGCCACGGTCACCTGGACCGAGCCCGACGGCACCCGGCGCAGCACGACGTCGGCGGAGCCGACCCGCACGGTGACCGAGCTCGCCGGGCGCTTCGACGGCGAGGTGCCCGGCCTGACCGTCGCCCGGCCGACGCTCGAGGAGACCTACCTGCGCATGGTCGGTGAGGCATGAGCGCTACAGGTCCCGCCACCCGCGGCGGCGCGCACCTCGCGACACCCGGCGTTCTCGCGATCGGCCTGCGCCGCATCCGCATCGAGCTGCTCACCTTCACCCGGGACCGCGAGGCGGCGTTCTTCACCCTGGTCCTGCCGGTCCTGCTCCTGGTGGTGTTCGGATCGGCCTTCACCGGCAACGTGGCGCCCGGTGTGTCCTTCAGCCAGTACTTCGTCGCCGGCATGATCGCCTCCGGCGTCGTCTACACGGCCTTCCAGAACCTCGCGATCACCATCTCCCAGGAGCGCGACGACGGCACCCTGAAGCGGTTGCAGGGCACGCCGATGCCCAAGGCGGCCTACTTCGTGGGCAAGATCGGTCAGGTCCTCGTGCTGTACGTCGGGCAGGTCGCCCTGCTGCTCGCCATCGGCGTGGCGCTCTTCGACGTGCACCTGCCCGACGAAGCCACCGACTGGTGGACCTTGACCTGGGTCAGCGTGCTCGGCCTGGTCTGCTGCACGCTGCTGGGAGTCGCGTTCACCGGGCTGACCCGCACCGGCCGCGGGACGCCGGCCCTCGTGTCACCGGTCGTCCTCGTCCTGCAGTTCACGTCCGGGGTGTTCTTCCAGTACGACGAGCTGCCCTCGTGGATGCAGCAGATGGCGGCACTGTTCCCGCTGAAGTGGCTCTGCCAGGGCATGCGATCGGTCTTCCTGCCCGACAGCTTCCAGCGCCAGGAGCTCGCCGGCTCGTGGGAGCTCGGCCGGGTGGCTCTGGTGCTGGTGGCCTGGACCGTGCTGGCGCTCCTGCTCGCGATGCGGGGCTTCCGCTGGCAGCGGCGCGACGAGCTCTGAGCCGGACGGCCCGCAGCTCACATCCGGTCGAGACGGGACCAGGCGCCGCCGGAGAGCCGGCGCTCGTTGCGCCGGTCGAAGCCGCAGCCCTGCGGGCAGGCCAGCTCGGTGGCTGCCATCGCTGCGCCGCACCCGGCGCAATCCTGTGCCGTCGTCGTCGCCACCCGACGCAGCCATCCGATCAGTCCGGTCACGTTCTCCCCCTCGGCGCCGGCGGCACGACGCGACCACGATACTACGATGTCGTAGTACCATGCACGGCGCCGTCGTCAGTCGGCAGGTCGTGCGCGACGCGCACCACCCGGACGATCTGGCCGATGATGCCGGTGATCTCGAAGTCCTTCGGCGTGAAGACGGCGGCGACGCCCTGCTCCTCCAGCCAGCGGGCGTCGGCGTCCGGGATGATGCCGCCGACCACGACCGGCACGTCGCCGGCCCCGGCCTCGCGCAGCAGCCGCAGCACCTCCGGCACCAGCTCGCGGTGCGACCCGGACAGGATCGAGAGCCCCACGCAGTGCACGCCCTCCTCGACGGCGGCCGCGGCGATCTGCGCCGGGGTCAGCCGGATGCCCTGGTACGCGACCTCGAAGCCGGCGTCGCGAGCTCGCACCGCGATCTGCTCGGCCCCGTTGGAGTGACCGTCCAGGCCGGGCTTGCCGACGAGCAGCCGCAGGCGGGTGCCCAGCTCGGCGCCGGTGCGCCGTACCGCCTCGCGCACCGCCTGCAGGTCCTCCCCCGCGGGCGCCGTCCCCACGCTGCCGGACACGCCGGTCGGTGCGCGGTACGAGCCGAACACCTCGCGCAGCACCTCGGCCCACTCGCCGGTCGTGACCCCGGACCGGGCGCAGGCCAGCGTGGCGGGCACCAAGTTGTCGGCGATCTTGGCGGCGTCGCGCAGCCCCCGCAGAGCGGCGTCGACGGCCGCCGCGTCGCGCTGCTCGCGCCAGGCCCGGATCGCCGTGACCGCCCGCTCCTCGACCTGCGGGTCGACCGACTGGATCACCGCGTCCAGGTCGGCGGTCAGCGGGCTGGGCTCGGTCTCGGTGAACAGGTTGACGCCGACGACGACGTCCTCGCCGGACTCGACCCGGGCGCGGCGGCGCGCGTGCGAGGCGACCAGCTCACCCTTGAGGTAGCCGTTCTCGACCGCCGCGACGGCGCCGCCCATCTCCTCGATCCGGGCCATCTCGGCCCGGGCCTCGGAGACCAGCTCCGCGACCTTGGCCTCGACCACGTGCGAGCCGGCGAAGAGGTCGTCGTGCTCGAGCAGGTCGGACTCGTAGGCGAGCACCTGCTGGATCCGCAGCGACCACTGCTGGTCCCACGGCCGCGGCAGGCCGAGCGCCTCGTTCCAGGCCGGCAGCTGCACCGCCCTGGCCCGGGCGTCCTTCGAGAGCGTCACCGCGAGCATCTCGAGCACGATGCGCTGGACGTTGTTCTCGGGCTGGGCCTCGGTGAGTCCGAGCGAGTTGACCTGCACGCCGTAGCGCAGGCGGCGGGCCATGGGGTCGCTGACGGCGTACCGCTCGGCAGTGAGCTCGTCCCAGAGCTGCACCATCGCGCGCATCTTGCACATCTCCTCGACGAACCGCACACCGGCGTTGACGAAGAAGGAGATGCGCGACACCACGTCGGCGAAGCGCTCCGGCAGCACCTGGCCGGCGTCGCGGACGGCATCCAGCACCGCGGTCGCCGTCGACATCGCGAACGCCAGCTCCTGCACCGGCGTCGCGCCTGCCTCCTGGAGGTGGTAGCTGCAGATGTTGATCGGGTTCCACCGCGGCATCCGCTGCACGGTGTACGCGATCAGGTCGGTCGTCAGGCGCATCGACTCTGCCGGCGGGAACGCATAGGTCCCGCGGGAGAGGTACTCCTTGATGATGTCGTTCTGCGTCGTGCCGCTGAGGTCGGCCGGATCGGCCCCCTGCTCCTCGGCGACCACCTCGTAGAGCGCGAGCAGCCACATGGCCGGCGCGTTGATGGTCATCGAGGTGTTCATCCCGGCGAGAGGGATGCCGTCGAAGAGGGCCCGCAGGTCACCGACGTGCGAGACCGGCACGCCGACCTTGCCGACCTCGCCGCGGGCGAGCTCGTGGTCGGGGTCGTAGCCGGTCTGGGTCGGCAGGTCGAAGGCGACCGAGAGGCCGGTCTGGCCCTTGGCCAGGTTGCGCCGGTAGAGCGCGTTGGACTCGGCCGCGGAGGAGTGCCCGGCATAGGTGCGCATCACCCAGGGGCGGTCCCGCTCGGGAGGCGGCGGGGTCCTCATGCCCGGCGATACTACTCGCCGGTAACCAGGTCCTCAGGCCGGGACGGCCTCGTCCACGGTGAGGACCCGGTGCAGGCGGGTGGCGTGCAGCAGGCGCAGCAGGCGCGGTCCGGCGTCGTGCAGGACGACCCGGCGTCCGGCCAGCTTGGCCCGGCGGTCGGCGCCCAGCAGCATCCCGAGGCCGGTGGCATCCATCGTCTCCACGCCCGAGACGTCGACGACCAGGTCCCCGGTGCCGGCGTCGATGGCGGCGTAGAGCGCCGAGCGCACGTCGGCGACCGACCGCACGTCCAAGCGCCCGGCCAGGGCGATCTCGCACCCCGAGGCCATGCTGACGACCATCTCCCCACCCCCTTACCAGACAAGACGCGCGAGGCGGCCATCTGGTTGCCTCCAGGATGGCTCCTGTCGTCCTCGGTCAGGACGGTACGGACCGGACTTGCAGAATTCTTGACGCCACGCTGGGGCCAGCGTGGCGGATGCGACCGAAGTGACCTATGTGACTAGCGGGGCGTGCGTGCTACCGATCGTAGGTGTAGAAGCCACGGCCGGACTTACGGCCCAGGTCGCCCGCGGCGACCATCCGGGTCAGCGACTCGGGCGGGAAGAACTTCTCGTCCGCGGTCTCGGCGTAGATGTTCATGGTCGCGTTGCGCAGGATGTCGACGCCGGTCAGGTCGGTCGTCGCGAGCGGCCCCATGGCGTGCCCGAAGCCCAGGCGACAGGCCGTGTCCACGTCCTCGGCGGTCGCGACTCCGGTCTCGACGAGCCGCACCGCCTCCATCGCCAGCGCGCAGATCAGCCGGGTGGTCACGAACCCGGCGACGTCGCGGGTGACCACCACGCAGGTCTTGCCGACACCCTCGGCGAACGCCCGCGCGGCAGCGAGGGTCTCGTCACTGGTGCGGTGGCCGCGGACCAGCTCGCACAGCCCCATCATCGGGACCGGGGAGAAGAAGTGGGTGCCGACCACGGCCTCCGGCCGGTCGGTCACCGCGGCGATCCGGGTGATCGGGATGGCACTGGTGTTGGTGGCAAGCACCGCGCCGTCCCGGCAGACCTGGTCCAGCACCCGGAACACCTCGTGCTTGACCTCGATGTCCTCGAACACCGCCTCGACCACGACGTCGGCGTCCCCGACCGCGTCGAGGTCGGTCACCGTCGTGATCCGGCCCAGCGCCTCGTCCGCGGCGACCTGCTCGAGCTGCCCCTTGGCCACGAACCGGGACAGGGACCGCTCGATCCCGGCGCGGCCGCGGCCGAGCGCCTCGTCGGTGACGTCGCGCAGGACCACCCGGTGGCCGGCGACCGCGGCGACCTGGGCGATGCCCGCGCCCATCAGGCCGGCGCCGACGACACCGACGACACCGACGACTCCGGCACGACCGGCAGGTCCGGCAGGTACGACGGCTCCGGCGGTGGACGGGCTCGACGTGCTCATCTGGGGTGCTCCCTCGGAGTGGACCGGCGTTCGGCGGGACCGCGGGAGCCTATCCAGCCGGGGCAGGGGCACAATCCAGCCGTGCTCGACTGGCGCAGCTACGCGATCGCCCTGGCCGTCGTCGGGGTGCTCATGCTGCTCTTGCGCTGGGCCTTCGGCGGGCGCAGCCGCTCGCTCGTCGAGCGCAGGGCCCGGGCGGGGCACGAGGACGAGTACGGCCTGATGGTCGCGGTGTCGGCGCCGGGGACCTTCATCGAGGGCGAGGTGGCCCGGCAGCGGCTCCAGGGTGCCGGCATCCGGGCCTCGCTGGTGACCACGGCCGACGGGCCTCGGCTGATGGTGCTCGAGCCCGACGAGGCCCGGGCCCGCCGGCTGCTGGCGACCTAGACGTCCGGGTCGGGCTCGCGGGTCACGTCCGCCCCCAGCTCGCGCAGCTGGGCATCGAAGCCCGGGTAGCCGCGGTCCACGTGCGAGACGTCGCTGACGTAGGTCACCCCGTCGGCCACCAGGCCGGCCAGCGTGAGGGCGGCACCCGCGCGGATGTCGCTGGCCCGCACCGGGGCCCCGGAGAGCCGTGGCACGCCCCGCACCACCGCGTGATGGCCGTCAGTGCGCACGTGGGCACCGAGGCGGGCCAGCTCGCTGGCGAAGACGAAGCGGCCCTCGAAGATGTTCTCGGTGATCATCGCCGCGCCGTCGGCGATCGCGTCCAGCGCCATCACCAGCGGCTGCAGGTCGGTCGCCAGGCCCGGGTAGGGCAGCGTCACCGCGTCGACGGCCGTCGGTCGGCCGGTCATCACGACCCGGAAGCCGTCCTCGGTCACGTGCACCGTCGCCCCCGCCCCCACCAGCTTGTCGAGCGCGATCTCGAGGTGCTCGGCCCGGGCGCCGTGCACGGTCACGTCGCCCTGGGTCATCGCGGAGGCGAAGGCCCAGGTCCCGGCGACGATGCGGTCGGGGACGATCTCGTGCGTCGTCGGCGAGAGGTGGTCGACCCCCTCGACGGTGAGCGTCGAGGAGCCCAGGCCGTCGATCTTGGCGCCCATCTGCTGCAGCATCTGGCAGAGGTCGACGATCTCCGGCTCGCGCGCGGCGTTGTCGATGACCGTGGTACCGGTGGCGAGCACCGCCGCCATCAGGATGTTCTCTGTCGCCCCGACGCTCGGGAAGTCGAGCCAGACGGTCGCGCCGGTCAGCCCGTGCGGGGCCCGCGCGACGATGTAGCCGTGCTCGTTGTCCAGCTCGGCACCGAGCTTGGCCAGCCCCGCCACGTGGAAGTCGAGGGGGCGGCTGCCGATGGCGTCGCCGCCCGGCATGGCGACCTCCGCCCGGCCGGACCTGACGGTCAGCGGGCCGAGGACGCAGATCGAGGCCCTGATGCGACGTACCAGGTCGTAGTCCGCCTGGTGCCCGAGCACCTCCGGCACGTCGATCGCGACGGTCGCCGCCGCGGCGTCGTAGTCCACCTGGCACCCCAGCCGCCGGAGCAGCTCCCCCATGATCTCGACGTCGAGGATGTGCGGCACCTGGGTGAGCGTGGTGCGGCCCTGCGCCAGCAGGGCCGCAGCCATCACCTTGAGGACGCTGTTCTTGGCGCCGGTGACCCGCACCTCGCCCTCGAGACGGGCCCCGCCCACGACCCGGAAGCGCTCCATGGCGAGCATCGTAGGGTCGCGGGTCCTAGGGTCTCCGACATGGTCAACCTGACGCGGATCTACACCCGGACCGGCGACGACGGGACGACCGGCTACGGCGGCCGGGGCCGGATCGGCAAGAACGACCTCCGGCTGCAGGCCTACGCCGACTGCGACGAGGCGGGCGCCTTCCTCGGGCTCGCCCTCGCCGCCGGCGGCCTCGAGCCCGACGTCGCCGCGCTGGTCACCCGTGTGCAGAACGACCTCTTCGACGTCGGCGCCGACCTGTGCACGCCGGTCGAGCCGGACCCGGCCTACCCCCCGCTGCGGATCGTGCAGGAGCAGGTCGACGCGCTGGAGAACGAGATCGACCGCTACAACGCCGACCTGTCCGAGCTCCGGTCGTTCGTCCTGGCCGGCGGCACGCCCGCCGCCGCGCACCTGCACGTCGCCCGCACGGTCGTACGTCGCGCCGAGCGCTCGACCTGGGCCGCCATCGCGGCGCACGGCGACACGGTCAACCCGCTGACCGCCCGCTACCTGAACCGGCTCTCGGACCTGCTCTTCGTCCTGGCCCGCCACGCCAACCGGGCGGACGGCGACGCGCTGTGGGTGCCCGGCGCCAACCGCTGAGGGCAAAGGCGATGAGCCGAACGGTGTCAGGCGGTCTGCAGTGACATGAGGCACGACAGCACCCTCGACACGACGTTCAGCGCGACCCTGCAGCCCAGCAGCGACAGCAAGGGCGCCTGGACCTGCGTGAAATGGCCCGACTCGGTGAACTTCTTCGGCACCCGCGGCCTGGTGAAGGTCCGGGGCACGATCGACGGCCATCCGTTCCAGAGCTCCTTCATGGCCCTCGGCGACGGGACGCACATGCTCCCGGTGAAGGCGGACGTGCGGAAGGCGATCGGCAAGACCCTCGGTGACGAGGTGACGGTCCACCTCCAGGAACGCATCAAGCGCTGAGGTCACCCGTCGGCCGGTCCGGCGTGGTACCACGGTGTCCAGCACACCCCCACCAGGACACCGCTGCTGGACTGGAGACGAGCGATGACCTGGCCCCAGGGCTCGGTCCGCGTGCCGTGCAGCAGCCGATGGCCGCGTTCGGCCAGCTCGGCGACCGCGCGGTCGACCTGGTCGGCGCTGCCCACCTCGAGCTCGATGCTCGCCTGCGGCACCGTATGGGTGTCCGGCCAGCGATCGCTGCCGAAGCAGGACTCGGCCGCCTCGGCCAGCGGCCACACGCCGAAATGCTTGGCGCCCGCGAGGTCGTCGGAGAAGAGGTAGTCCGAACCGCGGAGGCCCTCGGGTCCGTGCAGACCCAGTCCCATCGCGTCCACGAACAGCGCGCGGTCAGCGCCCGGGTCGCTGCTGATGACGGCGAAGCTGGCGATCATCTGGATGTCCATGACCGCCAGCCTCGTGGGACGCACCGACAGCGTGATCCGGCGGCCGTTCGAGCGCTCAGCCGCGGACCCGGACCGCGCAGGCGGCGCCGTCGCCGCGCCGGGTGAGCCCGAAGCCGACGCTGTGCCGCACGCCGGCCGGGGTCGAGGTGGAGATCTCGACGACCCCCCTGCGGGTGCTGCGCGCCCGGCCGAAGTCGCCGACCAGGGTCACGGTGGTGCCGTCGGTGAAGGTGGTGGTCGCCGTCGACGTGAAGTCCCACCGGGCCCGGTCGCCGGCCCGCTTCAGCCTGAGGTCGGCGGTCACGACCGGCCCCTCCTCGGTCGTCTCGTTGTGGAAGTCCACCCGGAAGCCCGGACCGCCGTCGCACCGGCCGGCGGCGACGAAGGACTGCGCGAGCCCGTCGTCGCCCGGTGCGCCCGCCGAGGGCGCCCCCGTCGCCGCGACGATCCCGAACGAGAGCCCCACCGCCCCGACCGCGGCGGCGAACCGCCGACCGGCTGCCGCCCCAGTCCCGTGACCTGCGCGCACCGTGACCACCCACCTCGCATCGAAGACCGGCCACCCGTCGGCGCGGCGCCCTCACCCTGCTCCACGCCGCCGGCCCCGACAAGATCGACGACGACGCAAGGTGCGGCCCGCCGAGGCCGCCGGGTGAAAGGAGTGCGGATCTTCCGGGCATACTGGTGCCCCATGCGGGGATCCGGTACGACGTCCACAAGCCGTCTGAGAGCGGCCACCATCTCGGTCCTGACGGGGGCACTCACCCTCGGCCTGCTCGCCACCGGAGCCGGTCCGGCCAGCGCCGCGCCCGAGGTCTGCGCCGACACGCAGGTGCCTCGGACGGTCAACGCCGTGTATGCGCCTTACACGGTGCGGGTGTGTCTGACAGTGCCGGACCAGCCCGATCCTGTGGATGTCACGGCCAAGGTCACCGTCAACGATTCTCAGGCGATGGTGCAGCGAGTTCGGTTCGTCTGGAACGGCGACTTCGACCATCCGCTGCTCGTGGACAACGATCCGTCGCCCGACGGCTCGTTCAGCATGCGCCTCATCAGCCGCCGAGTGGGAACGGCCACCGGCAACCTGACCGCCAGGGCCGTGCTGGACAACAACCAGTTCGACGGCGCCAGCAACGACGCGACCGCCGATTCGCCCGGAGCCTCTGTCACCCCCGACACGGTGACGCCGCTTCCGCAGTACCCGAACTTCGCCCCGCGCACCGGCACGCCGCCGGCTCCAGGGGCGCGCTACACGATGGCGGCCGTCGGTGACGGGGCGGACGGTTCGCCGCAGTCGCACCAGGTGGTCGACGTCATCAATAGTTGGAACCCCAGCTCTTTCGGCTACCTCGGCGATGTCTACACCGACGCAACTGCCTATGAGTTCGACAACTGGTACGGCGAGGACGGCGGATACGGCGACCTACGCGATATCACCAACCCGGTCATCGGCAACCACGAGTACCGCCAGCCCGGAGCGGCGCCCTACTTCCAGTACTGGGGAGGAGTCCCGCGCTGGTACAGCTACGACATCGGCGGCTGGCACGTCGCAGTAATCGACAGCAACAGTCTCGACGATCTCCGAGGCGGTGCCACTCCCCAGACTGCAGCGGGTACCGAGCAGTACCAGTGGCTCGACGCCGACCTGCGCGCGAACGCGGGCAAGTGCACCATCCTGATGCAGCACCAGCCGCGCTACGCCGAGGCACCCGGCGCTAGGGCGTACCTGCAGGACCTCTGGTCGCTCGCGTACTACCGCGGCGTGACGCTGATGCTGGCCGGCCACGTGCACCGGTACGAGCGCTGGACCCCGATGGACGCGGCCGGCAACCCTGTCGGCGGCGGCCTCACCCAGATCGTCGCCGGTGGCGGCGGCCGGGAACCGGTCAACCCGATGGTGGCGCAGGACAGCCGGGTCGCAGCGCGTGGCAGCATCGGTGCTCTGCGGTTGGACCTCGGCCAGGACGACGCCAGTTTCGCCTACACCCAGGTCAGCGACGTCTCCCCACCGAGCACCGTCGACCAGGGCACAGTCACCTGCCGCCAGCGGATCGCCGGCGCCATCCCGCCGCCGCCGGACACGACCGCGCCGAGCACGCCGACCGGCCTCAGCGCACGGCCGGTGTCACCCACCGCCGCACAGGTGTCGTGGCAGGCGTCGAGCGACGACGTCGGCGTGACGGCCTACGTCGTGCGTCGCAACGGCGCCGTGGTCGCCACCCTCGGAGGCGGCACCACGTCGTGGCGCGACCGTGGCCTCGCTCAGGGCCGCACCTACCGGTGGACCGTCGAGGCCGTCGACGCGGCCGGCAACCGGTCCGCGCTCTCGGCGCCGGCCACCGCCACGACCCCGATGCCGATGCGCAGCACCAAGCGTCTGCTCGCCGACCTGCGGACCGCCACCGAGCACCGCAAGGGCTACACGGCCAGGCGGTTCTCCGGGTGGACCGACGCCGACGGCGACCGGTGCGCGACCCCGCGCGAGGTGTTCATCGCCGAGGCGGTCTCCGCCCCACAGGTCCGCAGCGGCTGCACGCTCACCCGCGGGAAGTGGCTCTCACGCTACGACGGCGCCACGCGCACCAGCATCAACGACCTGGTCGCCGACCCGGTGGTCGGCTTCCGCGAGGCGTGGCAGTCCGGGGCCCACCGCTGGTCGACGCTCACCCGTCGACAGCTGCGCAACGACCTGGGCTATCCGAGCACGCTGATCGGCGTCACCAAGGCATCGGCCACGGCCAAGGCCGGGCGGGAGCCCACCGACTGGTTGCCGCGCAAGGCGTTCCGCTGCTCCTACCTGGCGCAGTACGTCGCCGTGAAGTGGCGGTGGCGGCTCGCCGTCGACGGGGCCGAGCGCACGGTGCTCAAGTCCCGGCTGGCGGCCTGCAGCTGGCCGAGCGTCCGGCTGCCGAGCCGCCCGGCCATCAAGAGCTAGCGACCAGCGCCGCGAGGCCGGCCAGCACGGCGGCGACACACCGGAGCCGGTCGGCGACCAGCAGGCGAGCCAGCGCGGCAGGGTCACGACCGGCCGCGAGCCGGGAGTGCGCCGGCCCGGCGACTGTCGCCGTGACGACCACGCACCCGACGAGCAGCCCCAGGGCGACCAGCTGCCACGCGTCCGCACCGGAGCGCAGCGTGGCCAGGCCGGCCAACGCGAGCAGCCCGTAGACCGGCACCACCAGCCAGGTGACTCGTCGGGTGTGCCGGCCGTGGTGGGCCGCCCAGAGCTCGACCGGCACCGTCCGGAACGCCGGGTAGACGAGCACGGTGACGACGAGCTGGAAGCCGGCGTGCAGCGCCGACGCCGCGACGAGCCCGACGTCCGCCCCCATGTCGAGCCGGTCAGCTGCGCGGCAGGCCGGGCGGGGCGGACTCGACCCAGCTGAGGAACCCGGTGGCCGTCTCCGGGCTCATCCCGAGCTCGATGTCGGAGGAGCCGTCGCGGCACGCGACGACGACGGCACCGGCGAGCAGCGAGAACGCCTCGATGCCGCTCGGTTCGCGCCGGTCGAGGACCTGCAGGCGCTGCCGGTCGATGACTCGGCGGGGTCGGGTCGAGTAGCTGAAGACGCGGTACCACTCCAGCACGTCGCCCGCGTAGCGGCCGACACCGAGGACCCAGCCCTTGCCGTGCTGCTGGCCGGCGCCGTCACGCAGGCTGCAGTCGAACGTTCCGCCGCGCCGGGTGATGAACCGGCGACGCAGGGCGAGCATCACCAGCCCGAGCAGGGCGACGACGACGACGGCGGCGAGGGCGTCCAGCACGACGACGAGGCTCATCGCGCCCGCCTGCCCGCCGGCCCCGTCGCGCCCACCGGCTAGGGGAGCATCCCGGCGGCGCGGATCCGGGCCTCGGCCCGGCGCGCCTGGTGGGCGGCGTCCTCCTCGTCGGACTGCTGGGCCTCGGACAGCGAGCGCTCGGCCTCGGCCACGTCGATGTCCTTGGCCAGGTCGCACTCCTCGGCCAGGATGCCGACCCGGTTGTCGGCGACCGAGAGGAAGCCTCCGTGGACCACCGCGACGACCGGGTCGCCGCTGTCCTGCCGGATCAGCACGGCGCCGTCGGCGAGCGTGCCGAGCAGCGGAGCGTGGTGCGCCAGGATGCCGACGTCCCCGTCGGCGGTCCGGGCCAGGACCATGCTGCCCTTGCCGGTCCACACCGTGCGGTCCGCGGCCACCAGCTCGACGTCGAGCAGGTGGTCGTCCGCCTCGTCAGCCATTCTTCTCCAGCTCCTTGGCCTTGGCCTCCACGTCCTCGAGCCCGCCGCACATGAAGAAGGCCTGCTCGGGGATGTGGTCGTACTCGCCCTCGGCCAGCTTCTTGAACGCGTCGATCGTCTCGTCCAGCGGCACGAAAGAGCCCTCGAGGCCGGTGAACGCCTTGGCCACGAAGGTGTTCTGCGACAGGAAGCGCTGGATGCGTCGGGCCCGCTGGACGAGGATCTTGTCCTCCTCCGAGAGCTCGTCGATGCCGAGGATCGCGATGATGTCCTGGAGGTCCTTGTAGCGCTGAAGGATCTCCTTGATCCGTGCGGCCACCCGGTAGTGGTCCTCCGAGATGTAGCGCGGGTCCAGGATGCGTGACGTCGAGTCCAGCGGGTCCACGGCCGGGTAGATGCCGAGCTCGGAGATCGGCCGCGAGAGGACCGTCGTCGCGTCGAGGTGCGCGAAGGTGGTGTGTGGGGCCGGGTCGGTGATGTCGTCGGCGGGAACGTAGATCGCCTGCATCGAGGTGATCGAGTGACCGCGGGTCGAGGTGATGCGCTCCTGCAGGATGCCCATCTCGTCGGCCAGCGTCGGCTGGTAGCCCACGGCCGAGGGCATGCGGCCCAGCAGGGTCGACACCTCGGAGCCCGCCTGGGTGAAGCGGAAGATGTTGTCGATGAAGAGCAGCACGTCCTGCTTCTGGACGTCGCGGAAGTACTCCGCCATCGTCAGGGCGGCCAGCGCGACCCGCAACCGGGTGCCCGGCGGCTCGTCCATCTGGCCGAAGACCAGCGCGGTCTTCTCGATGACGCCGGTCTCGGTCATCTCCCCGATCAGGTCGTTGCCCTCACGGGTGCGCTCCCCGACGCCGGCGAAGCAGGAGACACCACCGAAGTTCTCGGCGACGCGGTAGATCATCTCCTGGATGAGCACCGTCTTGCCGACTCCGGCGCCGCCGAACAGGCCGATCTTGCCGCCGCGCACGTACGGCGTCAGCAGGTCGATGACCTTGATGCCGGTCTCGAACATCTCGGTCTTGGACTCGAGCTGGTCGAACTTCGGGGGCGTGCGGTGGATCTCCCACCGCTCCTTGATCTCCAGCTCGGACGCGGGCACGTCGAGCGGCTCGCCCAGGGTGTTGAAGACGTGGCCCTTGGTCACGTCGCCGACCGGCACCGTGATCGGGCTGCCGGTGTCGCGCACCTCGGCTCCGCGGACCAGGCCGTCGGTCGGCTGCATCGAGATGGCCCGCACCAGGCTGTCACCGAGGTGCTGGGCGACCTCGAGGGTGAGGACCTTGTCCTCGCCCATCAGGCTGACGTCCACCTTCAGCGCGTTGTACATCTCGGGCATGGTGTCGACGCTGAACTCCACGTCGACGACCGGCCCGATGACGCGGGCCACCCGACCGGTGGCGCCCTCGCGGGCGGTGGTCTCGGTGTTCTCGGCAACAGCAGTCATGTCTCACTCACTCCCGGCGTTCGCGCTGGCGAGCGCGTCCGCGCCACCGACGATCTCGCTGATCTCTTGGGTGATCTCGGCCTGGCGGGCCGCGTTGGCCATACGGGTGTACGTCTTGATGAGCTCGGTGGCGTTGTCCGTGGCGGACTTCATCGCCCGGCGACGCGCTGCGAGCTCGGAGGCTGCAGACTGCAGCAGGGCGTTGTAGACCCGGCTCTCCACGTAGCGCGGCAGCAGCGCGTCGAGCACCGCCTCCGCGCTCGGCTCGAACTCGTAGAGCGGAAAGGACCCGCCCTCCGGCTCCTCGTCCGTCTCCTCCACCTCGAGCGGCAGCAGCCGTCGGGTCACGGTGCGCTGGGTGACGCTGCTGACGAACTGCGTGTAGACGATGTGGATCTCGTCGACACCGCCCTCGTCGTCCGGCGTGAGGAACGCGTCGATGACCGCGTCGGCGACCTCCTTGGCGTTGGCGTAGGTCGGCGCCTCGGAGAAGCCGGTCCACTCGCCGGCGATCTCGCGCTGGCGGAAGCGGTAGAAGCCGACGCCCTTGCGGCCGACGACGTAGGGCACGACCTCCTTGCCCCTGTCGCGCAGCAGGTTGGAGAGCCGCTCCCCCTCCTTGATGGCGTTGGAGGAGTACGCCCCGGCCAGCCCGCGGTCGCTGGTGATGAGCAGCAGGGCGGCCCGCGCGGGGCCCTCGTGACCCTCCTGCTCGGAGGCCGGCACGGTGCCGGTCAGCGGGTGCTCGACCTCGGAGAAGCTCGCCACGGCGGAGACCGCGCGCGTGATCGCCTCGGCGTAGGGGGTCGACGCGGCGACCCGCTGCTGCGCCTTGACGATGCGCGACGCGGCGATGAGCTCCATCGCCTTGGTGATCTTCTTGGTCGAGTTGACCGTCCTGATCCGACGGCGGTAGACCCGCAGCTGGGCACCCATCCGCTAGCCCTGCTGCGCCGGCTTGCGCACGTGCTTCTTGATGGTCTCCTGCTCGACCTCGTCCTCGTCCATCGAGCCGACCGGCTCGTCGTTGACGAGCAGCTCGCCGGCGGAGGTCTCGAACTGGCGCTTGAAGGCGTCGACCGCGTCCTCGAGCGAGGACACGGTGTCGTCCCCCAGGTCCTTGGTCTCGCGGATGCTGTCGACCAGGCCCTTCTGCTCCCGGTGCAGGTAGTCGATCAGCTCGCTCTCGAAGCGGCGGATGTCCTCGACCGGCACGTCGTCCAGCTTGCCCGTCGTCCCTGCCCAGATGGACACGATCTCGTTCTCGACCGAGAACGGCGAGTACTGGCCCTGCTTGAGCAGCTCGACCAGCCGGGACCCGCGGGCCAGCTGGGCCTTGGACGCCGCGTCCAGGTCCGAGCCGAAGGCGGCGAACGCCTCGAGCTCGCGGTACTGCGCCAGGTCGAGCCGCAGGCGGCCGGCGACCTTCTTCATGCCCTTGACCTGGGCCGAGCCTCCCACGCGGGAGACCGAGATGCCGACGTTGATGGCCGGCCGCACGCCCGAGTTGAAGAGGTCGGTCTCGAGGAAGCACTGCCCGTCGGTGATCGAGATGCAGTTGGTCGGGATGAACGCCGACACGTCGTTGCCCTTGGTCTCGATGATCGGCAGGCCGGTCATCGACCCGCCGCCCATCTCGTCCGAGAGCTTCGCGCAGCGCTCGAGCAGCCGCGAGTGCAGGTAGAAGACGTCGCCCGGGTAGGCCTCGCGGCCCGGCGGGCGGCGCAGCAGCAGCGACACCGCGCGGTAGGCGTCAGCCTGCTTCGACAGGTCGTCGAAGACGATGAGCACGTGCTGGCCCTGGTACATCCAGTGCTGGCCGATCGCCGAGCCGGTGTAGGGGGCGAGGTACTTGAAGCCGGCCGGGTCGGAGGCGGGCGCGGCGACGATCGTCGTGTACTCCAGCGCGCCGTTCTCCTCGAGCGCCTGGCGGACCGACGCGATGGTCGAGCCCTTCTGACCGACGGCGACGTAGACGCACTTGACCTGGCGCTTGGGGTCGCCCGACTCCCAGTCCGCCTTCTGGTTGATGATCGTGTCGAGGCAGACGGCGGTCTTGCCGGTCTGCCGGTCGCCGATGATCAGCTGGCGCTGGCCCCGGCCGATGGCGGTCATCGCGTCGATCGCCTTGATGCCGGTCTGCATCGGCTCCTTGACCGGCTGGCGCTGGACGACCGAGGGCGCCTGCAGCTCGAGGGCGCGCCGCTCGGTGGTCTCGATCGGACCCTTGCCGTCGAGCGGGTTTCCCAGCGGGTCGACGACCCGGCCGAGGAAGCCGTCGCCGACCGGCACCGAGAGGATCTCGCCGGTGCGCTTGACCGGCTGGCCCTCCTCGATGCCGCGGAACTCGCCGAGCACGACTGCGCCGATCTCGCCGACGTCGAGGTTCAGGGCGATGCCCAGCGTGCCGTCCTCGAACTCGAGCAGCTCGTTGGTCATCGTCGAGGGCAGGCCCTCGATGCGTGCGATGCCGTCGCCGGCCTCGGTGACGTGCCCGACCTCCTCGCGCCCGGCGGCCTCCGGCTCGTACGACGAGACGAAGCGCTCGAGTGCGTCCCGGATCTCCTCCGGCCGGATGGTCAGCTCGGCCATGTCGCGCTCCCTGCTCTCTTCTCGGTCCTGCTCGGTGGTGATGCTCTGAAGTTCTGCTGTGCTCGTTCCATCACGTCGTACGTCGTCAGGCCGGTGTCAGCCGGCGAGCCGTCGTCGGGCGTCGTCCAGGCGGCTCTCCACCGAGCCGTCGATGACCTCGTCACCGAGCTCGACGCGGATGCCGCCGACGAGGGTGGGGTCGAGCTGGACGTTGAGGTGCACCTCGTGACCGTAGATCCGCTGCAGCGCGGCGGCCAGCCGGCCGCGCTGCTCCTCGGTGAGGGGATCCACGGCGGTGACGGTCGCGACCAGACGGCTGCGCCGGTCGGCGGCCACCTGGCCGTAGGTCTCCGCGGTGCGGTCGAAGGTGCGCCCGCGGGGCGCCACCACGGCCTGGCGCACCAGGCGCCGGGTCTCCTCGGTGGTCCGGCCGCCGAGCAGACCCTCGATCAGGGCGGCCCGGCTCTCGACCGGCGCCGACAGGTCGGACAGCGCGGTGCGCAGCTCGGGGGCGCCGGCCACCGCACGGCTGACGCGGAACAGCTCGTCCTCGACCTCGTCGAGGCGGCCGGCGCGCTCGGCCGCGGCCACCTGCGCCTCCACAGCGAGCAGCTCGAGCGCCGTCGCGAGGTCGCGCGGCACGGACCAGCGGGCCCGCACCACCCAGGCCAGCAGGTCGGCCGTCGCGCCGCCCACCTGCTCGCCGAGCACGGCGCGGGCCAGACCGACCCTCGCGTCCCCGTCGCGGGAGGGGTCGGTGAGCGCCCGGCGCAGCGGGTGCTCGCGGTCGAGCAGCGCCGTCACCGAGAACAGCTCGTCGCTGAGCCGTGCGAGGTCGTTGTCGCTCGAGCTGATCAGGGCAGCGAGGGTCTCCCGGGCCGCCTTGAGCGACTCGCGGCTCGCACCCTGCATCCCGGCTGAGGTCACGGTGTCGGGTCCTCCTGGACCACCGGCGTCCCTGATGTCGAGGCCGTCGCGGACGTGGCGGCGCCCTGCTCGTCGGCGCGCGCCTCGAGCTCGTCGAGGAAGCGGTCGACCACCCGGCGCTGCCGGGCGTCGTCCTCGAGCGACTCGCCGACGATGCGGCCGGCGAGGTCGGTGGCCAGCGTGCCCACCTGGGACCGCAGCGAGATGACGGCCTGCACCCGGTCGGCCTCGATCTGCTGGTGCGCCTGCTCGGTGAGCCGACGAGCCTCGGCCTGCGCCTGCTCGCGCATCTCGGCGATGATCCCTGCACCCTGCTCGCGGGCGTCCTCGCGCAGCCGGGCGGCCTCGTGGCGGGCGTCGGCGAGCTGCTCCCGGTACTGCGCGAGCGTCTCCTTCGCCTCCTCCTCCGCCTCCTTGGCGCGCTCCATGCCGCCCTCGATGGCGTCCCGCCGCTCCGCGAAGGTCTTCTCGAAGACGGGGAAGACCATCCTCTGCAGGAACCACAGCAGCAGGGCGAAGGCGACCGCCCCCACGATGATCTCGGACAGGTGCGGCAGCAGGGGGTTGGGCTCCTCCTCGGCTGCGAGCACCTGAAGGTGTCGGAGGCTGGTGCTGGCGTACGTCATGTCGGTCCGCTCGTCAGAGGACGAACGCGAGGCCGATGCCGATGATGGCCAGCGCCTCGGCGAGGGCGAAGCCTAGGATGGCGATGCCCTGGAGGACGCCGCGCGCCTCCGGCTGGCGTGCCACACCGTTGATGTAGGCGGCGAAGATCAGGCCGATACCCACACCCGGGCCGATGGCCGCGAGGCCGTAGCCCACCATGTTCAGGTTGCCTTCCATTGTTCTTCGGGTTCCTTTCCCTGGGTGTTGCGGTCTGGGGTGCCGTCGTGCTGGCAGTCGTCCAGCTGTCGGTGTCGCGGTCAGTGCTCCTCGGCGAGCGCGCCGGCGATGTACAGGGCCGACAGCAGCACGAAGACGTACGCCTGCAGGACCTGGACGAAGGCCTCGAAGAAGGTGAGGACGATCGAGAAGGCGAAGGGGACGACGGACAGGAACGCCAGAGCGCCGCCCTTCTCGACCAGGAGGTACTCGCCGCCGAGCACGGTCAGCAGCAGCACGAGGTGCCCGGCGAACATGTTGAGGGTGAGACGGAGGGTCAGCGTGATCGGGCGGATGATGACGGTCGACAGGAACTCCAGCGGCGCCAGCAGCACGTAGATCGGCTTGGGCAGGCCAGGCGGGAACATCATCGCCTTGAAGTAGCCGACGAAGCCGTGCCTGCGGATGCCGACGTAGTTGAAGATCGCCCA
>DATHAP010000226.1 GCA_035489715.1 Actinomycetes bacterium | reverse complement strand
GGTCGCCAGATAGCCCTCGTTGAAGACCAGGAAGAGCACGCCGAGCACGCCGGACACCCGGCTCGGGAGGTCTGCCGCGGTCGGCACCCGGTAGGGGATGCGGGTCGCCTTGATCTTGGCCTTGGCGCGGGTGATGCGCTGACCCATCGCGGGCTCCTGCACGAGAAAGGCCCGGGCGATCTCGGGCACGCTCAGGCCGGCGACCATGCGTAGCGTCAGGGCCACCCGGTTCTCCATCGCGAGCGCCGGGTGGCAGCAGGTGAAGACCAGCCGGAGCCGGTCGTCCTCGATGACACCGAGCGGCTGCGGCGGCTCGGGCGGACCGTCGCCGTACAGCACTTGGGCCTCCCTGTGCTTGCCGTCCCGTTTGCTCTCGCGCCGGATCCGGTCGATGGCGGTGCGGACTGCGGTGGTGGTCAGCCAGGCGCCCGGGTTGGGCGGGACCCCGTCGGCCGGCCACCGGGCGACCGCGGTCGCGAACGCTTCGGCGGCCGCCTCCTCGGCGAGGTCGAGGTCTCCGAAGCGCCTGGTCAGGCCGGCGACCACCCGGGCCCACTCCTCGCGGTGGGCCCGGGTGATGGCCGTCGAGACGTCGGTCGCGGTCACTCGCTCAGGAACGGCCGCACTTCGACCTTGCGGTTGCACGCCCTGGACCCCGCGGTGGCGAGCTCGAGCGCCACGTCGAGGTGGGGCGCCTCGACGACCCAGAAGCCGGCGAGGTACTCCTTCGACTCCACGAACGGCCCGTCGGTGACCACCGCTGCCCCGTTGCGGTTGTCGATGACGGTGGCCGTGGCGGGCCCCCCGAGGCCCCCGGCGAAGACCCAGTGCCCCTCGGCCCTGAGCCGGTCGTTGAACACGTCGATGGCCGCCATCTCGTCGGAGTCGGCGGAGTCGGTGGTGTCGTCGATCACGGAAAGCAGGTACTGCATCTCGGTTCATCTCCTGAGGTCTGGGGTGCCCGTCATGGGCGGCCGCTCATCCCTCCTACGAACGCCTCGGCGCCGATCCGACACACGAGTCTTCCACCACTCCCGGCCCGGACCTCAGACCGCCAGGTAGAAGGTGAGCAGGTCAGAGGCGACGGGTGGGAAGAGCGCGGCCATCAGCTCGCGCTGGCCGCCCAGGTGGCAGTCCGGCTCCCGCTCCTCCAGCCCGAGGGCGCCGTACGGTCCGAGGAGCAGGCCGGGGACGGTCTCGGGAGCCAGCCCCGACCCGCCCTTGCTCACCGGCGCCTGCTCGCGGCCACCGCGCTGCAGGCCGGTGACGCCGCTGGCTCCGACCGTGAAGCGCAGGTGCCCGGTGTAGGTGGAGAGCAGGACCTGGTGCTCGCGGTCGGCGTCCAGCCCGGAGCCCCTCAGCCGCTCGCCCAGCAGCGGCCCGAGGTGCTCGAGCAACGCCGCCAGGTCAGGGACCCTGGCGTAGAACCACTGGGCGAGGTCGCCCTCGTCGAGGTACGGCGCGACCGCGTCGTGGGCGCGCCCGTGTCCCCGCGGCTGCACCTGAAGCGGACGTCCGGCGACCTGCGCGACCTCCGCCGTGCGCGCCAGGACGGCGAGCGCGCCGGCCGGGTCGCTGGCCGCCAGCTCGCCGACGACGCCCTCCTCGGGCAGCACGCGCCCGACAGCGGTCACGACGCCGTCGCGCTCGGCCACCCACTGCTCGCTGCCGGAGCGGGCGACCAGCCACCGCCAGCAGCCGTCCGAGTGCGGCATCCGCAGGTCCGCCGAGCGCTGCTCGTCGCCGTGGAGCCCCGCCATGACGGGGATGTCGGCCGTCCTCGCGCGCCGGACGCTGACGTCGCCCGGTGCCTCGACCCGTCCGGTCAGCGCGTGCACCCGCGGGATCGGCATCGCGTAGGCGTAACCGAACCGCCGGTAGAAGTTCGGGATCCCGATCATGACCTGGGCCAGATGGCCCCTCGCCCGCGATCGGTCGTGGCACCACTGCATCAGGGCCCGCGCGAGGCCGCGCCCCTCGTGGGTGGCCGCCGTGGCCACGAGCTCGACCTGGCCGGCGGGCACGGCGTGGCCGCAGAGGTCGAGCTGCTCGTCCAGCAGGGAGGCGGTGGCCACCACACGGTCCGTGTCGAGGACGACGGCGGTGCCCGGCAGCCCGGCGTCCGGGTCGTCGAGGACGAGGCGCAGGTCCTCGCCGTCGGCCGGCTCCCCGCGCTCCGCCAGCAGCTCCGCGGTCTGGTCGATCTCGTCCGCGCGGACGGTCCGCAAGGTCAGGCCCTCGGGCAGTGCCCGGACCTCCGACGCCGTCACCGCTGCCTCATCTCCCACCCCTGCGAGGAGCGGTCAGCGTATCCAGGCACCTCGCCGCGTCGGCACCCTGATTTTCTCCGCAGGCCGGTGGGCGCCCCGGCCGGTCGGTCAGGCACCCTGACCTGCGTGGGCGACGAGTCGGCACTGGTGGGGGGCATGGACCCGTCCGCCGGTGTGGTCCGGGTCGGCGACACGGTGCGGCGGCCGGCCAGGCGCTCCTCCTCCGCGGCCCGGGCCCTGCTCCTGCACCTCGAGGCGGTCGGCTTCGAGGGGGCGCCGCGGTTCCTCGGCGTCGACGAGGCCGGCCGCGACGTCCTCACCTTCGTCGAGGGCGACGTACCGCTGCCGCCCTACCCGTCGTGGGCGCTCACCGACGAGGCGCTGGACAGCCTCGGCGGGCTGCTCCGACGCTTCCACGACGCCACGGCCACCTTCGACCAGACGTCGGTCACCGGCTGGTCCGACGAGTGGTCCGACCCCGAGGGCGGCCCGGTCGTCTGCCACAACGACCTCTTCCCGGAGAACGTCGTCCTCCGGGACGGGCGGGTGGTCGCCTTCATCGACTTCGCGGAGGCGGCGCCCGGCCGACGGCTGTGGGACCTCGCCATCGCGTGCGAGGAGTGGGCACCCCTCCATGCCCCCGGCGCGCGGTTGCACCATCCCGACCGGCTGGACGGCGTACGCCGTGCCGGTCTGCTGGCCCGCGCGTACGGCCTCGGACCGGAGCGGGCTGCGGAGCTGGTCGACGTCATCGGTCAGGAACGCGCCCGGGAGCTCGCCTACGTCCGGGCTCAGGCGGCCGCCGGGCGCGAGCCGTGGGCCAGCCATTGGGCGCAGACCCACGGCGAGGACCGGGCCGCAGCCGACGACGCCTGGCTGAGCGACAACCGGGCCGCGCTGGTCCGGGCGGTCAGCGGGCGGTGATAGGGGGGTCGTCCGGGGTGTCGTCCTCGGGATCGACCGGACGCGGCGCGGGAGGCGGCGACTGGCGGCCGAGGCCGCGCAGGAAGTCCGGGTCGTCGTCCGGCGCCACCGGCCGGCCGCGCGTCGGGCCCCCGGCTGCCCGGGCCTGCGGGTCGGGCAGGAACGACCGTCCGCCGCGCTTGCCGGCGAGCAGCCAGGCGATCGGACCGATCACCCAGAACACGACGATCAGGCCGACCCACGCGAGCTTCGGCAGGCCCTGGATCTCGTCGTCCTTGGTCTGGACCAGGTCGACGAGGGCGTAGATCGCCAGCGCAAGCGGCAGCAGGTAGAGCAGGACCTTCAGCATGAAAGCGGCATCCTCCATCGCCAGGGTACGTCGCGGCCAGCCGCTCGCGCGGGCGGCCCGACAGACGGGGGGGTCAGCGGCGCCGGCCGCCGAGCCGACGGCGCCGGGGCGAGCCGGCCGGGTGGTTGCGACGGTGGTCGTCGGCCGCACGCTGCAGCTCACGGATGTGGGCGCGGGCCAGGTCGAGCGTGAACACGGTTCCTTCTTTCTTAGGCCTTGTGGACCACTTACCTTTGATTCTATGGTGTCAACTCCCCATCGGCTAACTTTCTTCCCTCTGAAGGGTTCCGAGCCATGGACGACATCGACCGGGCCCTGGTCCAGGCTCTCCGGCAGGACGCCCGGTCCTCCTGGGCCGAGCTGGGCCGCTCGGTCGGCCTCTCCGGGCCGAGCGTCACCGAGCGGGTGGCCCGGCTCGAGCGCGACGGCGTGGTCCTCGGCTACCACGCCGTGGTCGACCCGGTCGCGCTCGGCCGCTCGGTTGCCGCCCTCGTCGGCGTGCACCTGTCGGACACCTCCGACCAGGACGTCGTCACCCGCGCGCTGGAGAAGGTCGAGGAGATCGAGGACTGCTGGTTCGTCGCGGGCGACGAGAGCTTCCTGATCAAGGTGCGGGTGGCCGACGTCCCCGCCCTGGAGAGCACGCTGTCGCGGCTGCGCGCCATCCGCGGCGTGGCCCGCACCCGCACGACCGTCGTGCTGTCCACCAAGTGGGAAGGCCGGGTCGCGGAGGACCCCGCGCTGTCCTGACCCTCAGCGGCGCGACGTGGTGGCGCACGAGGTGGTGGCGCGCGACGTGGTGGCGCGCGACGTGGTGGCGCGCAGCGCCCGCCGCACGACGGCGAGCGCGCGGTCCAGCTCGGCGAGCTCCTCGGGGTGGGCGTCCTCGAGGACCCCGGCCAGCCGCTCGATGCGGGCCCGCCGCCCGGCCTCCAGCAGCCGGCGCCCGGCCGAGGTGGCCGACACCCGGCTCTGCCGCCGGTCCTCCGCGACCTCGTCACGGCGGACCAGCCCGGCCTGCTCGAGTGCCCTGACGGTGCGGGTGATGGCCGGTCGGCTCACCTGCTCGGCGCGGGCGAGCGACGACATCGTGGCCGGTCCGCCGAAGACGAGCACCGAGAGCAGTGACAGCCGCTCGGCGCTCAGTCCCGTCTCCCGGTCGACCGTCCGGGCGCTGCGCAGGACGTGGATCGCTGTGCTGTTCAAGGCGTTCGCGACCCGGTGCCTGCTGTTGCGCGGGACTCCAGCGGGGAGCGGGGGCAGGTCCGGGCTCATGCCGAACAGTTAACAGCATGAATCACTTGACAGTTCAGCACCTGAAGTATTCCATGTTCGGTGTCGACCGGCGGGAGGACTTGCGATGACCAGTGAGATCCAGGGCATCGGGCAGCTGCACGTGAGCGTCAACGACCTCGACGAGTCGGTCCGGTTCTACCGCGACGTGCTCGGGCTGAGGCACCTGTTCACCGTGCCAGGGCAGCCGATGGCGTTCTTCGACGCCGGCGGCGTGCGGCTCTACCTCGGCGTGCCGGAGGACGAGCGGTTCCGCTCCCGGCCGGTCGTCTACTACCGGGTGGCGGACGTCGACGCGTCCCTGGCGGAGGTCACGGGTCGCGGCGCTCGGCGGATCTCGGGGGCGCACCTGGTCAACCGCGACGGGGACACCGAGCTGTGGATGGCCTTCGTCGCCGACCCGGACGACACACCCGTCGGACTCATGGAGGAGCGTCGAGTTCCTGCCTGACACCGCAGCGTTCCTGCCGAGTCGGTCCGAGAGGGCGGACGATCTGGCGGACGACGGAATGGAACCGGTGCCGAGCCGCATTGGCACCTAGGTGTCCGCGAGCCCTGCCACCGCCGTCCCTGACGCCGGGCCGATCTCCCTGCCGCGCCGCAACGGCGTGCGCGGCCGGTGCGTGCCGGTCTGGGTGAGCCTCACCGCTCTGGCGCTCGGCGGCTTCGGCATCGGCACCACGGAGTTCGCGAGCATGGGTCTGCTGCCCGACGTCGCCGACGACCTCGGCGTCTCCGTCCCGACGGCCGGCCACGCCATCTCCGCCTACGCGCTCGGCGTGGTCATCGGCGCGCCGCTGTTCGCCGTGCTCGCCGCCCGGCTGCCGCGCAAGGGGCTGCTGCTCTTCCTCGCCGTCGCGATCGGGGTGGGCAACCTCCTGTCCGCCCTGGCGCCGACCTTCTCGATGTTCGTCGGCGCCCGCTTCCTCAGCGGCCTGCCGCACGGGGCCTACTTCGGCTTCGCCGCCGTCGTCGCCGCCGCTCTGGTGCCGCCCGGCCGCCGGGCCCGCGCCGTCGCGTCGACCATGACCGGGCTGACGGTCGCGAACATCGTGGGCGTCCCGTTGACGACCCTGCTGGGGCAGGCCCTGGGCTGGCGCTCGGCGTACGTCGTCGTGGTGGTCATCGCCGCCGTCACCGTGCTGGCCGTGGAGGTGTCGGTCCCCCGGGTCGGCGCCGACGGCGCGAGCCCGCGACGCGAGCTCAGCGCGCTGCGTCGGCCGCTGGTCTGGCTGACGCTGCTCATCGGCGCGGTCGGCTTCGGCGGCTTCTTCGCGGTCTACAGCTACATCGCCGTGACGCTCACCGAGGTCAGCGGCTACACCGACGCGCAGGTGCCGATCGTGCTGGCGCTCCTCGGCGTCGGGATGACGATCGGCACGGTCGCCGGCGGCCACCTCGCCGACCGGTCGGTGCTGCGGACCCTCGTGATCGGTCCGGTGCTGACCGTGGGCACCCTCCTGCTCTTCACGGTCACCGCGCACGGCGCCGTGACGGCGGCGGCGACCGCGACCGCCCTCGGCGTCGTCATGTCGATGTCGCTGCCCGCGATCACCGCCCGGCTGCTCGACGTCTCCGGTGACGGCAAGGCGCTGGCGGTCACGCTCAACCACTCGGCGCTGAACCTGGCCAACGCCCTCGGCGCCTGGCTCGGGGGCGTCGTCATCGCGGCCGGCTGGGGCTACACGTCGCCCGCCGTGGTCGGCGCTGGACTGGCGGTCGTCGGCCTGGTGGTGCTCGGCACGTCGGTCCTGGTGGAGCGCCGCGCCGGCCCCTCGCTCGTGCAACCGGCCGACCTGCTCGCCGCCTGAGCCGGTCCGGTGTCCCCGCGCGGTGGCCGGGCAAGGTGGAGAGGTGCAGGTGCTGCTGATCGCTGACACCCACGTGCCGCGCCGGGCCCGCACCCTGCCCGACGAGGTCTGGCGGCTCGTCGACACGGTCGACGTGGTGGTCCACGCCGGTGACTGGGTCGACGCGTCGCTCGTCGACGAGGTCCAAGCGAGGGCGGGGTGGCTGGTCGGCGTCCACGGCAACAACGACGGGGCAGAGATCCGGGCCCGGCTGCCCGAGGTGGCCCGCGTCGACCTCGACGGACTCCGGCTCGGCGTCGTGCACGAGACGGGGCAGGCGACCGGCCGGGAGAGGCGCTGCGACACTGCCCACCCCGGGCTCGACGTCCTGGTCTTCGGGCACAGCCACATCCCCTGGGACACCGTGACCCCGAGTGGGATGCGCCTGCTCAACCCCGGGTCGCCGACCGACCGCCGGCGTCAGCCGCACCACACCTACCTCACCGCCAGCGTGCGCGAGGGCTCCCTGACCGACCTGACCCTGCACCAGCTCTGACGACCGCCATCGCCGGTGTCAACGATGCGTGCGAGCGTGGGCGTGTGGACCAGTCAGCGGGCGCGGTGTCGGTGTTCTCCGTCGAGCACGGCGATGGACTGCCGGTCCTGGTGCTGCACGGGGCGGGGGTCGACCACCGCGAGGTGATGGCCTGCCTCGAGCCGGTCTTCGAGGGCCTGCCGGGGTACCGGCGGATCTACCCCGACCTGCCAGGGATGGGACTGACGCCTGCTCCGGAGACGGTCCGGGGTGCGGACGACGTCCTCGACGTCCTCCTCGCCTTCGTCGACGAGGTCGTCAGTGACCAGCAGCTGCTCGTGGTCGGGCACTCGGCGGGTGGCTACTACGCGCAGGCGGTCGCCCTGCGTCGCGCGGAGCAGGTCGTCGGTCTCGCTCTGCTCTGCCCCCTGCTGCCCGGCATCCGCGACGTGCCGGGGCCGGGCGTCGGCTTCGGTTCTGCCGGCCTCGGTGACGACGACTTCCGCGACTACTTCGTCGTGCGGACGCCCGAGACCGTCGAGCGGTACGACACGTACGTCGCGCCGGCCGGACTGCTCGCCGACCAGTCCGCGCTGCAGCGGATCGGTGAGCGCTGGGAGCTGACCGCCCGACCCGAGGACGCGGAGCCCTACCGGCACCCGACCCTCGTGGTGACCGGGCGTCAGGACTCGGCCGTCGGCTACGCGGGAGCGTGGGACCTCCTCGAGCACTACCCGCGCGCCACCTTCGCCGTGCTCGACCGGGCCGGCCATGCGCTGCCCCATGAGCAGCCCGGGCTGCTGCGCGCCATGGTCACCGAGTGGCTCGACCGGGTCCACGAGCAGTTGGCAGCGGTCAGCCGAGGCTGAGGCCGACGCCGAGCAGGACGCCGTACCCGAGCAGCGTCAGCCCGGTCGCCTTGAGCACCGGGACCAGGTACCGACCGGAAGCGCCGCGGCCGACGGCGAGGACCGGCGGCACCGCGAGCAGCGCCGCGAACAGGGCGAGCAGCGCCCACGGCTCGTAGGCCGCGACCTGCGGCAGCACGACGAACGGCAGCGCCATCAGGCCGGCGTAGAGCAGTCGGGTCCGGCGGTCGCCGAGCCGCACGGCAAGGGTCCGCTTTCCGACGCCCTCGTCCTTCGGCCGGTCCCGCAGGTTGTTGGCCACCAGCAGCGCGCAGGCCAGCGACCCGCAGCCGATGCCGGCCAGCACCGACACCACCGTGACCTCGAGCGCCTGGACGTACGTCGTCCCGACCGTCGCGACCAGGCCGAAGAAGACGAAGACGGAGACCTCGCCGAGCCCGCGGTAGCCGTAGGGCGACCGGCCGCCGGTGTAGAACCAGGCGGCCAGCAGGCACGCGGCACCGGCAGCCACCAGCCACCACGACGACAGCGCCGCGAGCACCAGCCCGGCCAGCCCGGCCACCGCGAAGGCGGCCAGCGCCGCCGCCTTCACCACCGACGGAGGCGCCACCCCGGACCCGACGAGTCGCAACGGCCCGACCCGGTCGGCGTCCGTGCCGCGCATGCCGTCGCTGTAGTCGTTGGCGTAGTTCACCCCGACCTGCAGGGCCAGCGCGACCAGCAGCGCGAGCAGGGCCGGCCCGAGCCGGAAACCGTCCGCCGCCGCGGCCGCGCCGGTCCCGGCCGCGACCGGCGCCACCGCGGCCGGCAGCGTCCTCGGCCGGGCCCCCTCGACCCACTGTGCCGCGGTCGCCATCGGTCTCCCTGGTCTGGCTCGGTGCCGGATCGGTGCCGGTTAGGTGCCGGTTCGGTGCCGGTTCGGTGCCCTGACTCGACTCGGTGCCCGGGCTCAGTGCCGGGCGGCGACGAGGCTACGCACCGCGTTCTTGTCGAGCTTGCCCGAGGGCAGCAGCGGCAGCACGCCGAGCACCACCAGCTCGCGGGGGAAGGCGGCCGGGGCGAGCCTCTCGGCGGCGTACGTCCGCAGCTCCTCGAGCGTCGGCGCCGCGGACGCGACGGTGGCCTGCACCACGGCGACCACGCGCTGTCCCCACTCGTCGTCGGGCACGCCGACCACGGCGACCGCCGCGACGCCCGGGTGGTCGCCGATGACCTGCTCGACCAGGCCGGTCGGCACGTTCTCGCCGCCCGAGATGACGACGTCGTCGGCCCGGCTGAGGATCTCCAGCCGACCGTCGTCGGCGAGGCGCCCGATGTCCTGGGTCACGTGCCGGCCGTCGACGAGCGCCGCCGCGGTGAGGTCGGGCCGCAGCCGGTAGCCGGCGAAGACCGTCGGCCCGCCGAGCTCGATCCGCCCGTCGTCGCGCAGCCGCACCTCGACGCCGTCCAGCGGCCGGCCGTCGTAGACGCAGCCGCCGCACGTCTCCGACATCCCGTACGTCGTCACCACCCGCACCCCCGCAGCGACCGCACGGTCGTGCAGGCCCCGGCTGAGCGCGGCGCCGCCGACGAGCACCGCGTCGTACGTCGTCAACGACCCGACCGCCTCGTGTCCGGCCTGGAGCAGCCGCCGCAGCTGGGTCGGCACGAGCGACGCGTAGTGCCGCGCCCCGCCGTCAAGCCGCCCGGTCGACGCGACGAAGGCCGCCACGTCGAAGCCGCCGTAGAGGTCGAGCACCTCGGGGCGGGTGCGCGCGACCAGTGACCGCACCAGCACGGTCAGCCCCGCGACGTGGGTGACCGGCAGGGCGAGCAGCCACTGGCCGTCGCCGCCCAGCCGCTGGTGCGTCGCCCGTGCGGAGTGCCGCAGCGCGTCGGCGGTGAGCATCGCGCCCTTGGGCTCGCCGGTCGACCCGGACGTCGGAACGACCAGCGCAACGTCGTCGCGCTCGAGCGGCTGGGTCAGGTCCATCGCCGCGAGCACCTCGCCGCGGGACCCTCCGGTCGGCAGCGGCAGCAGCGCGGGACCGGCGCCGTCCAGGACGGCCGCCAGCGCGGGCAGCAGCGAGGTGAGCACCGCGTCGCCGGTCGGGGCGGTGACGCCGTGCAGTGCGCGGGTCAGCGCCCGCCGTCCACGGTGGTGTCGCCGTCGGGCAGGTCGCCGTCGAGCATCTCGTTGCCGAGTGCCTTGGCCATCTGCGTCGACATGACCTGGTAGCCCAAGGACCGGTAGAGCGACTCGGCCCGGGAGTTCCAGCCGAAGACGTTGAGGCCGAGCCGGTCGTGGCCGGACTCCCGCACCACCTGCTCGGCCGCCAGCATGATGGCCCGGCCGAGCCCCTCCCCGCGGTGCTCCTCGTCGACCTCGATGTCGTAGACGTAGAGACCCGGCCCGCCCATCGGCGGCGGCCCCAGCCACAGCCAGCCCACGTCCACGCCGGCGTGCACCGCACGGAAGATCCACTGGCCGGTCTCGGCGACGGCCTCGAGGCTGGGCGGAAAGGACTCCTCCGCGGTGCGCAGCGCCGTGCGCCGGTCGACGCCCCGGGCACGCACGACCTCGTCGGCGTAGGCCGGGATCGACCGCTCGCGGTAGGCCGCGAACTCCTCGCGACCGAGGGTCCGCAGCTCGACGCCGGAGTCGTAGGTCACGAGGTCAGTAGTACCAGGGGTAGGCCGACCAGTCCGGGTCGCGCTTCTCGAGGAACGAGTCGCGGCCCTCGACGGCCTCGTCGGTCATGTAGGCCAGCCGGGTCGCCTCACCGGCGAAGACCTGCTGACCCATCAGCCCGTCGTCCACCAGGTTGAAGGCGAACTTCAGCATCCGCTGCGCGGTCGGGCTCTTGCCGTTGACCTCCGCAGCGACCTCGAGCGCCGTCGCCTCGACGTCGTCGTGACCGGCCACCAGGTTGACGGCTCCCATCCGCTGCATGGTCTCCGCGTCGTACGTCCGGCCGAGGAAGAAGATCTCGCGCGCGACCTTCTGGCCGACCATCCGCGCGAGGTAGGCCGACCCGTAGCCCGCGTCGAAGGAGCCCACGTCGGCGTCGGTCTGCTTGAAGCGCGCGTGCTCATGGCAGGCGATCGTCAGGTCGCACACGACGTGCAGCGAGTGCCCTCCGCCGGCCGCCCACCCGTCGACGACCGCGACGACAACCTTGGGCATCGTGCGGATCAGCCGCTGCACCTCGAGGATGTGCAGCCGGCCGCCCTCGGCCTTGACCCGCGCCGAGTCGGCCGGCGTCATGCTGTCCGCGGTGTCCCCCTCGGCGTACTGGTAGCCGCTGCGGCCGCGGATCCGCTGGTCGCCGCCGGAGCAGAAGGCCCAGCCGCCGTCCTTGGGCGACGGGCCGTTGCCGGTCAGCAGCACGCAGCCGACATCCGGGCTGCGGCGCGCGTGGTCGAGCACCCGCCACAGCTCGTCGACGGTGTGCGGCCGGAAGGCGTTGCGCACCTCCGGCCGGTCGAACGCGACCCGCACCGTGCCCCGACCGGGACCGTCCACCACCGCTCGGTGGTAGGTGATGTCGGTGAGGTCGAAGCCGGGGACCTGCTCCCAGGCGGCGGGGTCGAACGGCACGTCGGCGAGGATAGGCGCATGGCGGACGTGCGGGTCTGGTCGATCCCGATGCGTACCCGCTTCCGCGGCATCGACCGGCGGCACGGCGTCCTGCTGCGCGGAGCCGCCGGTTGGGGCGAGTGGTCGCCCTTCGAGAACTACTCCGACGCCGAGTGCGTGCCCTGGCTGCTGGCCGCCCGCGCGGCTGCGGACGGGTCGTGGCCGGCGGCGGTGCGGGACCGGGTGCCGGTCAACGTCACGGTGCCGGCGGTCGGGCCGGAGCAGGCGGCCGAGGTCGTGCGCGCCTCCGCCGGCTGCCGCACCGCCAAGGTCAAGGTCGCCGAGCCCGGCCAGCCGGAGAGCGCCGACGTCGAGCGGGTGGCCGCCGTCCGTGACGCGCTGGGACCGGCCGGTCGCATCCGCGTCGACGTCAACGGCCTCTGGGGCGTCGAAACCGCCGTGCGTCGCACCCGCGAGCTCGACCGGGCGGCCGGCGGGCTGGAGTACGTCGAGCAGCCCTGCGCGACGGTGGAGGAGCTCGCGGCCGTACGCCGTCAGGTCGACGTGCCGGTCGCCGCCGACGAGTCGATCCGCCGGGCCGAGGACCCGCTCCGGGTGGCCCGGCTGGGGGCCGCCGACGTCGCGGTGCTCAAGGTGCAGCCGATCGGCGGGGTGGCCGCCTGCCTGCGGATCGCCGAGGACATCGGGCTGCCTGTGGTGGTGTCGTCGGCGCTCGAGTCGTCGGTGGGCATCGCCGCGGGGCTGGCGCTGGCGGCTGCGCTGCCGGAGCTGCCCTACGCGTGCGGGCTGGCCACGCTGGCGCTGCTGGACGGCGACGTGACCTCTGCGCCGCTGACGGTCGTCGACGGCATGCTGCCCGTCGTGCGACCGGAGCCCGACCTGCTCGACGCGGTGACCGCCGACGACCGGACGGCCGCCCGGTGGACCGACCGGCTCCGCCGGGTCGAGGCCCTGGCCGCCGAGGGTGGCTCGTCGTGAACCCGTCGACAGCGCTGGCCACGGTCCTCGTCGACGAGCTGGTCCGGGCCGGGGTGCGCGAGGCGGTGCTGTCGCCGGGCTCGCGCAGCGCGCCGCTGTCCTTCGCGCTGCACGACGCCGACCGGGCCGGCCGGCTGCGGCTGCACGTCCGCATCGACGAGCGGACCGCCGGCTTCCTGGCGCTTGGGCTGGCCAAGGCGAGTGGGCTCCCGGTGCCGGTCGTGACCACCTCGGGGACGGCCGCCGTCAACCTGCACCCGGCCGTCGTCGAGGCCGACTACTCGCGGGTGCCGCTCGTCGTCCTCACCGCCGACCGGCCCGAGGAGCTGCGCGGCGTCGGGGCCAACCAGACCATCGACCAGGTCCGGCTCTACGGGGCGTCGGTGCGCTTCTTCTACGACCTGTCGGTCGACACCGACGCCGGTCCCGGCCGCTGGCGCACCCTGGTCGACCGGGCTCTCGGTCACGGGGTCGACGGGCCGGTGCACCTCAACGTCGCCTTCCGCGAGCCGCTGGTCCCCTCCGACGACGCGGCCGACGACGCGGCCGACGCCAGCAGCAAGGACGCCCTCGACGCCCTCGACGCTCTCGACGCCCGGCCCGAGATCGGCCGGGTGGTCACCGGCGGCCGGCGCTCGTGGGGCTACCTGCCCCTCGCCGCCGGCGGCCGGACCGTCGTCGTGGCGGGCGACCAGGCCATGGCCGACGCGCGCGGGCTGGCCGAGGCGGGCGGCTGGCCGCTGCTGGCAGAGCCGAGCTCCGGGCACCGCGGCGGGCCGAACGCGGTCGGCACCTACCGGCTGCTGCTCGACTCCCTCGCCGACGACATCGAGCGGGTGGTCGTCGCGGGCCGGCCGACACTGTCGCGTCCGATCACCAGACTGCTCGCCCGCGACGACGTCGACGTCTTCCGGCTGCGCGACGACCCGACGACACCGTCGGTCACCGGCACCCCGGCCGGCGACTGGCTGGAGCGATGGCGGTCGGCCGATGCCGCCGCGTCCGCGGCCGTCGACCGGGTGCTCGCCGACCAGCCGCTGTCCGGCCCGGCTGTCGCCCGAGCGGTCGCGGCAGCCGTCCCCCCGGACGGGCTGCTCGTCGCCGGCTCCTCGAGCTCGGTCCGGGACCTCGACCTCGCC
>DATHAP010000225.1 GCA_035489715.1 Actinomycetes bacterium | reverse complement strand
CAGGGTCTGCCACTGGCGCACCATGCCGAGGCTGCCGTTGTTGATGATGGCGACCTTGATCGGGATGTCGTTGATCGCGCAGGTCGCCAGCTCCTGGTTGGTCATCTGGAAGCAGCCGTCGCCGTCGATGGCCCAGACGGTCGCCTCCGGCCGTCCTGCCTTGGCGCCCATCGCGGCGGGCACGGCATAGCCCATCGTGCCGAGGCCGCCGGAGTTGAGCCAGGTGCCCGGCTTCTCGTACTGCACGAACTGCGCGGCCCACATCTGGTGCTGGCCGACGCCGGCGACGTACAGCGCGTCCGGACCGGCGATCCGGCCGAGCCGCTCGATGACGTACTGCGGCGCCAGCGATCCGTCGTCCGGTCTCTCGTAGCCGAGCGGGTAGGTCGCGCGCCACCGGTCGAGCTGGGCCCACCAGCCCTCGTAGTCGCCGCGGTGGCCGGCGGCGTGCTCGGCCTGCACGGCGGTGTTCAGCTCGGCGATCACCTCTCGGCAGTCCCCCACGATCGGCACGTCGGCGGTGCGGTTCTTGGAGATCTCGGCCGGGTCGATGTCGGCGTGCACGACCTTGGCGTCCGGCGCGAAGCTGGACAGCTTGCCGGTCACCCGGTCGTCGAAGCGTGCACCGAGCGACACGATGAGGTCGGACTTCTGCAGCGCGGTGACCGCGGCGACGGTGCCGTGCATGCCCGGCATGCCGAGGTGCTGGCGGTGGCTGTCCGGGAAGGCGCCGCGGGCCATCAGCGTCGTGACGACCGGGATGCCGGTCAGCTCGGCGAGCGTGAGCAGCTCGGCCCACGCTCGTGCCTTGAGGACCCCGCCGCCGACGTAGAGCACCGGCCGTCGCGCTTCGGTGACGAGCCGGGCCGCCTCGCGGATCTGCTTTCCGTGCGGTCGGGTCACCGGGCGGTAGCCCGGCAGGTCGACCGAGCCCGGCCAGCTGAAGGTCGTCATGGCCTGCAGGGCGTCCTTCGCGACGTCCACCAGCACCGGACCGGGCCGCCCGGTGCCGGCGATGTGGAACGCCTCGGCGATGGTCCGTGGGATCTCGGCCGGGTCGGTGACCAGGTAGTTGTGCTTGGTGATCGGCATCGTGATGCCGCGGATGTCGGCCTCCTGGAAGGCGTCGGTGCCGATGGCCGCCGACGGCACCTGGCCGGTCACCGCGACCATCGGGACGCTGTCCATGTAGGCGTCCGCGATCGGGGTCACCAGGTTGGTCGCGCCCGGCCCGCTGGTGGCCATGCACACGCCGACCCGGCCGGTGGCCTGCGCGTAGCCCTCCGCCGCGTGCCCGGCGCCCTGCTCGTGGCGCACCAGGACGTGCCGGATCGCGGTCGAGTCCATCAAGGGGTCGTAGAGCGGGAGGATCGCGCCGCCCGGGATGCCGAAGACGGTGTCGACCCCGGCGGCCTCCAGCGAGCGGACGAGGCTCTGGGCCCCCGACATGCGCTGGTCGAGCTGTTCCGGCATCGTGACGGACCTTTCTGGGCGTTCGGTGTGACGGGACGGCGGCGGCTGGCCAACAAAAAGCCCCTCCGGTCCAGTGTGGACTCGCGAGGGGCGGCGCGCAGCGGTGACGGAAGCGTCAGGCGGCGCGCTCCGGGCGTACGACGAGAAGGTGCTGCACGCGAACACCCTCATCGTGGCCGGTCCGCCGTGTCAACGGCTGGGCAGCGGCGTCTCGCATCCCGGTCGGTGTGCGGCCGGGCAGGTCGGGCACGATCGGGTGCATGACTGATGACCGGACCCGCCAGACGACGACCCTCCCGGACGGGCGGACGCTGTGCTTCGCCGAGTGGGGCGACCCGGACGGCTTCCCCGTGCTGTCCCTGCACGGGACGCCCGGCAGCCGGCTGAACAGGCACCCGGACGAGGGGCGGTACGCCGCCGCCGGCGCCCGGTGGGTCACCTACGACCGCCCCGGCTACGGCGGGTCGACGAGGCTTCCCGGCCGGTCGGTCGTCGACGGCGTCGCCGACGTCCGGGTTCTCGCCGACCACCTCGGGCTCGACCGGTTCGCGGTCACCGGTGGGTCCGGCGGAGCGCCGCACTCGCTGGCGGTCGCCGCCAGGCTCGGCGACCGGGTCGTCCGGGCACGCTGCGACGTGGGCCCGGTCCCCTACGACACGGCCGGCTTCGACTGGTTCGCCGGGATGGCCGAGATGAACGTCACCGAGTTCGGCTGGGCGCTGGACGGCGAGACGACCCTGGCCGCCAACCTCGAGCGGGAGCACGCCGACTTCGTGCGGCGGATCGCCGAGGACCCGGCCAGCATGCTGGGCGCGTGGGAGATCGACGAGGCCGACCGGGCCGTCCTCGCTCGCGCCGACATGGCCCAGGTCATCACCGCGTTCGGGGCCGACCTGGCCCGCGGCGGCTACTGGGGATGGGTCGACGACGACCTGGCCTTCACCCGGCCGTGGGGCTTCGGCGTCACCGAGATCGCCGTGCCCGTCGAGGTGCGGTACGGCGTCAAGGACACCCTGGTCCCGGCCGCCCACGGGGCCTGGCTGTCCGAGCAGGTGCCCGGGGCGACGACCGTCGTCGAGGAGGGCGAGGGACACATGGGCGACCCCGACCAGGTCGGCCGGCTGACCAGGTGGCTGGTGACCGGCAGCTACGAGTGAGCCGCCGAGCGGCTAGCCGCAGACGGCTCCCTCGGCCGCCGAGCCGACCAGCTTGACGTACTTGCCGAGCACCCCGGACGTGTACGTCGGCGGCAGCGGCTTCCAGCCGGCCCGCCGCCTCTCGAGCTCGTCGACGTCGACGAGCAGGTCGAGGGTCCGGGCCGCGACGTCGAGCCGGATGCGGTCGCCGTCGCGGACGTGGGCGACCGGCCCGCCGTCGACGGCCTCGGGCGCGACGTGCCCGACGCACAGGCCGGTCGTGCCGCCGGAGAACCGGCCGTCGGTGAGCAGCAGCACGTCCTTGCCGAGACCGGCGCCCTTGATGGCCCCGGTGATGGCGAGCATCTCACGCATCCCGGGCCCACCCTTCGGTCCCTCGTAGCGGATGACCACGACGTCCCCGGCCGTGATGGTGCCGTCCTCCAGCGCGTCCATCGCCGCGCGCTCCCGGTCGAACACCCGGGCCGTGCCCTCGAACACGTCGGAGTCGAAGCCGGCCGTCTTGACGACCGCCCCGTCCGGTGCGAGCGAGCCGCGCAGGATGGTCAGGCCTCCGGTGCGGTGGATCGGCTGCGACATCGCGCGCACGACCTTGCCGTCGAGGTCGGGCGGGTCGATGGCGGCGAGGTTCTCGGCCATCGTCCGGCCGGTGACGGTCAACGCGTCGCCGTGCATCAGGCCGGCGTCGAGCAGCGCCTTCATCACGACCGGCACCCCGCCGACCCGGTCGACGTCGGTCATCACGTACTGCCCGAACGGCTTGACGTCGGCCAGGTGCGGCACCCGCTCCCCCACCCGGGTGAAGTCGTCGAGCGTGAGGTCCACGTGCGCCTCGCGGGCGATCGCGAGCAGGTGGAGCACGGCGTTCGTCGAGCCGCCGAAGGCCATCACCACGGCGATCGCGTTCTCGAACGCCTCGCGGGTCATCACGTCGCGGGCGGTGATGCCACGGCGGAGCAGCTCGACGACCGCCTCGCCGGACCTGCGGGCGAACCCGTCGCGGCGGCGGTCGGTGGCCGGCGGCGCGGCGCTGCCCGGCAGCGACATGCCGAGCGCCTCGGCGGCCGACGCCATCGTGTTGGCCGTGTACATGCCGCCGCACGCGCCCTCCCCCGGGCAGATCGCCCGCTCGATCGCGTCGACGTCCTCGCGGCTCATCAGGCCGCGGGCGCAGGCGCCGACCGCCTCGAAGGCGTCGATGATCGTGACCTGCCGCTCGGTGCCGTCCGAGAGCTTGGCGACGCCGGGCAGGATCGAGCCTGCGTAGAGGAAGACCGAGGCCAGGTCCAGCCGGGCCGCCGCCATGAGCATGCCGGGCAGCGACTTGTCGCACCCCGCCAGCAGGACCGAGCCGTCCAGCCGCTCGGCCTGCATGACGACCTCGACCGAGTCGGCGATGACCTCCCGGCTCACCAGCGAGAAGTGCATCCCCTCGTGGCCCATCGCGATGCCGTCCGACACCGAGATGGTCCCGAACTCCAGCGGGTAGCCCGCGCCCGCGTGCACCCCCTCCTTCACGGCCTTGGCCAGCCGGTCCAGCGACAGGTTGCAGGGCGTGATCTCGTTCCAGCTCGAGGCCACGCCGATCTGCGGCTTGGCGAAGTCGTCGTCGGTCATGCCGACGGCGCGCAGCATGCCCCGCGCGGCGGTCTTCTCCAGGCCGTCGGTGACGTCGCGGCTGCGGGGCTTGAGGTCCGGTGCGTCGCTCACGGGGGCGACCCTACGGCCGCGCGGGCCTCCCGACAGGTGACGGACCGGCGCCCGTCCGCATCCCGGGAGCGGCCGCAAGCCGGCTGCCAGCGTGCTGCAAGTTTGGCCCGGACCCTGGGGGCATGCCCACGACGACAGGGGTGGCTGGCACCACCACCGACCGGCGGTCACCTCCATTGGCTGCCGGGTACGTCCGCGCCACTGTCGACCTCATGACCACGCAGCCGCGCCCGACGCAGCCCCGGCCGCTCCGGGCTGCCCGCGAGCTGCTGCTCCTCGTGGCCCTCTACGCCGCCTACAGCCTGGCCCGGACCTTCGGCGACGGTGACCTCGCGGAGGCGACCAGCCACGCGCAGTCGCTGCTCGGTCTGGAGCACGCCCTGCACCTCGACGTCGAGATGTGGGCGAACCGGGCGCTGCACGACGTGCCGCTCCTCGCCGTGCTGGCGAGCTACTGGTACGCCGCCCTGCACTACCTCGTGACCCCCGCCCTGCTGGTCACCGTGTACCGCCGGGCGCCCGAGCACTACCGCCGGGTGCGCAACACCCTGGTCACCGGCAGCGCCATCGGCCTGGTCGGCTTCACCCTGCTGCCGATGGCGCCGCCCCGCATGCTCCCGGGATACGTCGACACCCTCGCCTCGACCTCCGGCTCGGGCTGGTGGGGCGGCGACGCCAGCGCACCGAAGGGCCTGGGCAGCCTGACCAACGAGCTGGCCGCCATGCCGTCGCTGCACGTGGGCTGGGCCTTCTGGTGCGCCTGGGTGGTCTACCTGCTCACCCGCGACCTGCGGATGCGCCGGGCCGGGCTCGCGTACGCGGCCGGGACCGCCCTGGTCGTCGTGGCCACGGCCAACCACTACGTGCTCGACGGGGTCGCCGGCGTCGCGGTCATGGCGGTGGGCTGGGCGGTCGCCACCCTGCCGGCCCGGCGCCGGGCAGCGGTCCCCGCGCCGGTCTCAGTCCAGGGCCAGCGGGTCGTCGAAGCCTGGTTCAGGCAGGACGGTCCGCAGCAGGAAGCGGCCTGAGGGGTCGCGCAGGGTGACCGTGGCGCCGCCCGCGCTCGGCGCGGTCGGTCCAGGAGCGACCAGCGCGGCCACCCCGTCCTCCTTCACCGGTATCCGCAGGTCGGCCTGCCCGTCCCGCTCGTAGAGCAGGCTGCCGGGGCCGGTCGGGCACAGCAGCAGCGTCGGGTCCTGCGGGGAGAACGGCTCGAGCAGCCACGGCAGCCGGGCGTCGCCGCCGACGGGCAGCGCCCGGGTGCCGGCCGCGAAGCCGAGCACCCCGTCCTGGCCCGCCACCGCCTGGAAGCGGCGGCCGTCGGGCCGCGTGAGCAGGACGATCGCGAGCCGGCGCTGCTTCCACGGCGCGCCGCTCCAGATCACCTCGGCCGTGGCGCGCTCCAGGTCGACCACGGCGCCCGCTCCCGAGCGCAGCGCCCGGCTGAGCTGTCCCGGGTCCGGGCCGTGGTAGCGCGGCGCTTCGGTGCCGGCGACCTCGAGCACCGCCGAGGTCTCGCGCTCCGGCTCGACCCGGACCAGCATCGGCCGGCCGAAGACGCCGGGCGCCTGCGCGCGCACGGCGACCAGAGGGTCGGTGTCACCGAGGTCGGCCACCACGCTGCCGTCCGGGGAGTACGCGAGCCGCCACGACCGCCGGGCCGAGCCGTCGTCGGCGAAGGTCACCCGCGGCGAGAAGCCGAAGCGCACCGGGCCGGGCCGGGCCAGCGCCACGGCGACCACCGAGCCCTCGGCGCCCGGTCCGGCCCAGGCGAGGTACTGCTGGGAGTCGCTGAGCGCGGCGCCCTCGGTGACCGGCGCGCTGCGCACCGGCCCGCCGGGGGCCACCCGCAGGACGTGGACGGCGGTGGTGACCATGCCGGCCATCACGTCGGTCCCGGCCATCACCAGCCGCGAGCCGTCGGGCAGCCGACCGGCGAAGTACAGCCGGGTGGCCCTCGGCCGGCTGTCGCGGACCCGGGCCATCGCGGCCGCGACGAACTCCTCGTCGGCGGCGAGGTCGCCGCGCGGCTCCCAGGCCACGCCGTTGCGCACGGTCAGCGGGCTCGGCCCACCCGTCGGTGTCACGGCCAGCGGGAGCGGCCCGGTCTCCTCGCGGGGCGCCCCCTGCAGCGGCCCGTCCACCGACAGGTCGAAGGGTCCGACGTCGGCGGCGGAGAGGACCAGCGCGAGGGCCGCGAGCGCGACGACGACCCGGCCGGCCGCCTTCAGCGCCGGCCGACGACGTGCCCTCTCCGGCGACCCGGCGACGATCTCGTCGGGATCCCCGGCCGGCCGGCCAGCCACCAGACCCACATCCGGAGTGTAGGTCGGGTGCCGGTCCTGCTGGGTCGTACTGAGTCGTAGGGTCAGTACGTCGCGGTGATCACGTGAGCGAGCGGCTCGCCCGCGTCCCAGCGCCGCAGCTGCGCCTCGACGAGCCGGGCCGCGCGCGGCAGGAACGCCGTCGTGTTGCCGCCCACGTGCGGGCTGACCAGCACCCCGGGAGCCGACCACAGGGGGTGGCCTGGCGGGAGCGGCTCCGGGTCGGTGACGTCCAGCGCAGCCCGGAGCCGGCCGCTGGTCACCTCGGCCAGCAGGTCGTCGGTGCGCACGACCGGCCCGCGCGCGACGTTGACCAGCAGCGCGCCGTCGCGCATCCGGCTCAGGAACCCGGCGTCGACGAGCCCCCGGCTCTGGTCGGTCATCGGCACGGTGAGCACGACGACGTCGGCCTCCGGCAGGAGACCCGCAAGCTCGTCCAGGCCGGCGACCCGCTGCCCGTCCGGCCCCGCACGGCCGGTGCGGGCCACCCGCAGCACCCGGCACTCGAAGGGCAGCAGCCGCCGCTCGACCGCCTGCCCGACCGAGCCGTAGCCGACCACCAGCACGGTCCGGTCGGCGAGCGCGTCGCGGCGCCGGCCGTCCCACCCGCCGCGCGCGGCGTCGCGCACGAAGTCGGGGATGCCGCGCAGGCTGGCCAGCACCAGGGCGAGCGCCAGCTCGGCCGTCGACGTGTCGTGCACCCCGCGGGCGTTGCAGAGCGTGACCCCGGCGGGCACCTGAGGACGTACGTCGTCGACACCGGCGGTCAGGGTCTGCGCCACCTCCAGCGACGGCATGCGGGCCATCATCCGGGCCGGCTCCGACCCCGCCATGTAGGGCAGAACGTAGAACCGGACGTCGGCCACCGACGCCGGCGGCTCGGCGGTGCCGTCCCAGACGTCGACCGCCAGCCCGGCCGGCAGCGCCAGATCGCTGCGCCACGCCTCGTAGGGCAGCCAGACCGTCATGCGCCGGTGCCCCGGCAGCGCTCCAGGTACCCCGGCCAGTCCCAGTCGCTCAGGAACGCGCCGGCCGCCTCGTGCCCGGCCAGCAGCAGCTGCTCCTGCTGCTCCTCGGTGATGCCGAAGTCGACCGGCGAGACCCCGGAGGTGTCGACGAACACGCTGCGCGCCTGGACGCACGGGTCGTCGATGTGCGTGGCGTCGCAGGCCTCGAGCATGGTCTCGACCAGCGACAGCGCGAGCGAGACGGTGCCGCGCACCTGGGTGGTCTGGACCCGGCCGGCCGGGCGCATCGACAGCCGCACCCCGAACGTCGGCCACCTCGGCGGCCGGCCGTCCGCGCGGTCGAACACCGCGACCGGGAAGTTCGACAGCACGCTGCCGTCGACCAGCGTCGACACACTGCCCTCGGCGCGCCCGGCACCGGGCGACCGCAGGGTCACCGGCTCGAAGAAGAACGGGATCGACGCGGAGGCCCGCACGGCGTCCGCGACCTCCTGCTCGTCCGGGTCGAGGCCGTAGAGCGGGTAGTCCCAGGGCAGCCGCACGAAGCGGTGCTGCGAGACGTCGCTGGCGGTCACCAGCAGCGAGTAGCGCCGCTCGGGCGGGAGCGCGCTGGCGTCGTCGTCGGCCTCGGTCAGCCGGAGGTCGCCGAAGGTCCGCACCCCGAGGTCGGCGAGCGCGCCGCGCACCCAGGAGCGCAGGTAGTCGCCCTCGAAGACACCGCCGTCGAAGGCCAGCGACAGGCCGTCCACCACGCGCGTGAGCGGTCCGGCCGCGCGACCGAGGCCGCTGCGGTCGCGCAGCCGCGGGTAGTCGAGGGTGCGGGCGACGTCCTCCAGCCGCTCGAGCGGCTCGCCGGCCCGCTGCAGCGCCACGAGGAAGGCGGCGACCACGGCGCCGGCGGACGTGCCCGCGACGCGCGGGAAGCTGTAGCCGGCCCGCGCCAGCGTCGACACGGCGCCGGCGAGGCCGATGCCCTTGACCCCGCCGCCCTCGAGCACGAGGTCGGCCCGCAGCGTCATGGCCCGACCCTAACGATCGCGTCACCGTCGACCCCGCGGGTGGCGCCCGGGCATCCGGCCGGGGAAGGCTCGGCAGATGCCGACGACCTCCCGCGCCGCCGCCCGGACGCTGCTCGTGCTGCTCGGGCCGCTCGTCCTCGCGCTCGCCGGCTGCAGCGGCGACGCCTCCGACGAGGCGGACCCGACCCGCAGCGCCGGCGCCGGGCCGAGCCGGAGCGCGTCGGGGACGACGGCGTCCCCGTCCGCCCCCGCGAGCAGGGCGGCCCGCCCCCGGGTGGCCGGCGACGTGGCCACCGGCCTGTCGGTACCGTGGGGGCTGGCCTTCCTGCCCGACGGCACCGCGCTGGTCAGCGAGCGCGACACCGAGCGCGTCAAGGCGGTCGACGACTCCGGCGAGGTGCGCACCGTGGGCCGGGTCGACGGCGTCGACGGCAGCGGCGAGGGTGGCCTGCTCGGCCTGGCCGTGTCGCCGGACTACGCGACCGACAGCACGGTGTTCGTCTACTTCACCCGCGGGTCGGAGAACGTGGTCGCGCGGATGACGTACGACGGCGAGGGGCTCTCGGGCCAGCGGATCGTGCTCGACGGGATCCCGGCCGGCCCGATCCACAACGGCGGCCGGATCGCGTTCGGCCCCGACGGCTACCTCTACGTCGGCACCGGCGAGAGCGGGCAGAGCGACCTGTCCCAGGACCGGGACTCGCTCGGCGGGAAGATCCTGCGCATCACCCCGGACGGCGCCCCGGCGCCCGGCAACCCGTTCGCCGGCTCGCCGGTGTGGAGCCTCGGCCACCGCAACGTCCAGGGACTGGCCTGGGACGACGAGGGCCGCATGTGGGCCGCCGAGTTCGGGCAGAACACCTGGGACGAGCTGAACCGGATCGAGCCGGGCGAGAACTACGGCTGGCCGGTGGTCGAGGGCCGCGCGGGCGATGAGCGCTACGTCGACCCGGTGCGGCAGTGGCGGACCAGCGAGGCGTCGCCGAGCGGCATCGCGGTCGCCGACGGCTCGGTCTTCATGGCCGCCCTGGGCGGCACCCGGCTGTGGCAGGTGCCGCTCCTCGAGGGTGCCGACGGTCGCACCGGGCGGCCGCGGGCGTCCATGCGCCAGCGGTACGGCCGGCTGCGCACGGTCGTCGCCGCCCCGGACGGCTCGCTGTGGGTCAGCACGAGCAACCGCGACGGCCGTGGGGCACCCCGCGAGGGCGACGACCGCATCGTCCGCCTGACCTTCGACTGACCCGGACCGTCGGCGGATCCGCTCGATGACCGTGCGGATCTCCCGACAGTCGGTGAGGTCGGCGGCCGGTCCGTACAGTGCCGGGCGTGAGCGAGAGCCCCGGTCCGGTCGCGCTGGTCGGCAGCGGCGAGTACCTGCCGGTGATGGAGTCGCTGGAGCGCCGCCTGCTGGCCGATCGGCCGCCCCGGTTCGTCCAGCTGGCGACGGCGGCGGCCCTCGAAGGCGTCGACTCGCTGGCCTACTGGCACGGGCTCGGTCGCGATTCGGCCGAGCGCCTCGGGGTGGAGCAGGTCGTCGTGCCCGTTGTCGACCGGGTCAGCGCCGACGACCCGGAGCTGGCTGCCCGGGTCGACGGGGCCGGGCTGGTCTACCTCTCCGGCGGCAACCCGCCCTTCCTCGCGCGCACCCTGCGCGGCACCGCGGTGTGGGCGGCGATCGACGCGGCGTGGCGCGCCGGCGCGGCGCTGGCCGGCTGCAGCGCCGGCGCGATGGCCCTGACCAGCCGGGTGCCGGACATCCGCCATCCGCTGCGCGACCCCGAGGAGGGCCTCGGCGTGGTGCCCCGGATGAGCGTGCTGCCGCACTTCGACCGCTTCGCCGGCCGGCTCCCCGACACGGTGCTCAAGCACCTGTCCCACCCGCCGCCGGGCATCGTCTCCGTCGGCATCGACGAGGACACCGCCCTGCTCGGCGGGCCGGACGAGTGGGAGGTCGTCGGCCGGCAGTCGGTGTGGGTGCTCGGCAAGGACGGCCGGCACGAGTACCCCGTGGGCACCCGGCTCCTGCTGCCCACCGAGGACCAGCCCTAGCCGGCGGTGCGGTAGCCGGCCTCCTCACAGGCGGCGTCACAGGCGGCGTCGCAGACCGCCTCCTCCTGGTCACGGGTGCGGCCGGTCAGCCGTCCCGTCGCAGGCGGGATCAGGATCGGCGCCGGCCGCGCAGCGCAGCCAGCCCGGCGACCGCCGCGACGCCGCCCGCCGCTGCCAGGGCACCGTGGTGACGGGCCAGTGCCGCCTGCGGGCTGCTGGACTTCGCCGTGCTGTCGAAGCGGCCGTGCGCGCCGTGGTCGTCGGTGTCGTCGACCGGCCGGAAGAGGTAGTCGCGGCGGCTCGGGTCCTCGGGCTGCTCCGCCTGCTGCGAGGCGACACCGGTGCGCCCGAGGTATCGGTCGAGCAGACCGGGCACGACGGCGTTGGCCAGCAGGGTGCCCACCGTGCTCGCGCCGACCCAGTACTCCCGGCGCTGGGGGTGGTCCGCGGCCCAGGCGACCGCCCGGGCGGCCACCTCGGGCTGGTAGATCGGCGCGACCGGCTGGGCCTTGCGGGGCAGCCGCGACCGCACCCAGTCGAACTGCGGCGTGTTCAGCGCCGGCATCTGCACCATGGTGACCCGGACGTTGCTGCCGTCGGCGAACAGCTCGGCGCGCAGCGAGTCGTGGAAGCCCTGGATCGCGTGCTTGCTGCCGCAGTAGGCGGCCTGCAGCGGGATGCCGCGGTAGGCCAGCGCGGACCCGACCTGCACCACCGTCCCCCGGTCGCGCGGACGCATCCGGGCCAGTGCCGCACGAGTGCCGTAGACGTAGCCGAGGTAGGTGACCGCTGTGACCTGCGCGAACTCCTCGGGCTCGACGTCCCAGAACCAGGCGAACGCGGACTGCGAGGCGACGTTGACCCACAGGTCGATCTCGCCGAGCTCCCGCTCGACACGCTCTGCCGCCCGGTCGACGGCCGCGGCGTCGCTGACGTCGGTGGGGACGGCCAGCGGCCTCCCGCCCAGGCTGCGCACGGCCTCGGCGGCCCCGTCGAGCCCGGCCTGCCCCCGGGCCAGCAGGGCGACGGCGTCACCCCGGCGGGCCAGCTCCTCGGCGACAGCGCGGCCCAGGCCCGCGCTCGCACCCGTGACGACGGCGACTCGGCTCATGCCCTCCCGCCTACCCCCGCCGCCGGACGGCGGAACGTGGCCCGTCGGACGGTAGCGTCGGTCGGTCCCGGCGGGCGGTCGAGGTCCTCAGCCGGTGCAGCGCTCCAGGACCAGCTCGCGCACCCGGGCCGCGTCGGCCTTGCCCTGCGTCGCCTTCATCACGGCGCCGACGATCGCTCCGGCAGCTGCCACCTTGCCGCCGCGGATCTTCTCCGCGACGTCCGGGTTGGCAGCCAGGGCTTCGTCGACGGCCGTGACCAGCGCGCCGTCGTCGCTCATGACGGCCAACTGGCGCCCCGCCACGACGTCGTCGGGCTCGCCCTCGCCGGCGAGCACACCCTCGATGACCTGCCGGGCCAGCTTGTCGTTGACGGTGCCCTCGTCGACCAGCGCGACGACCCGGGCCACCTGTTCCGGCGTCATCGGCAGCGAGGCCAGGTCGGTCCCCCGCTCGTTGGCGTGCCGGGCCAGCTCACCCATCCACCACTTGCGGGCCGCCTCGTGAGCCGCGCCGGCGGCCACCGTCTCCTGCACCAGCTCGAGTGCGCCGGCGTTGACCATCGACTGCATCTCGAGGTCGCTGACGCCCCACTCGGCCTGCAGCTCGCGGCGGCGCTGCCACGGCGGCGGCGGGAGCTCGGCGCGCAGCCGCTCGACCCACTCGCGGTCGGGGGCGACCGGGACCAGGTCCGGCTCGGGGAAGTAGCGGTAGTCCTCGGCCTGCTCCTTGGACCGGCCGGACGTCGTGGTGCCGGTGTCCTCGTGCCAGTGCCGGGTCTCCTGCACAACCCGGTGGCCGGCCAGCAGCAGCCCGGCCTGCCGGCTGATCTCGTGGCGCACCGCGCGCTCCACCGAGCGCAGCGAGTTGACGTTCTTGGTCTCGGAACGGGTGCCCAGCGGGTCGGCCGGCGACCGGCGCAGCGACACGTTCGCGTCGCAGCGCAGGGAGCCCTGCTCCATTCGGACGTCCGAGACGCCGAGGCCGCGCACCACCTCGCGCAGCGCGGTGACGTAGGCGCGGGCGGCGACGGGCGCCAGGGCCCCGGTCCCCTCGATCGGCCGGGTGACGATCTCGATCAGCGGGATGCCCGACCGGTTGTAGTCGACGAGGCTGTGGTCGGCGCCGTGGATGCGACCCGTGCTGCCGCCCACGTGGAGGGACTTGCCGGTGTCCTCCTCCATGTGCACCCGCTCGATCTCGACCCGCACGGTGCGCACGCCGTCGTCGGTGGGCACCTCGACGTCGAGGTAGCCGTCGGTGCAGATCGGCTCGTCGTACTGCGAGGTCTGGAAGTTCTTCGGCATGTCGGGGTAGAAGTAGTTCTTCCGCGCGAAGCGGCACCAGGTCGCGATGTCGCAGCCGAGCGCCAGCCCGACCCGGATCGTCGACTCGACCGCCGTCCCGTTGAGCACCGGCAGCGCGCCGGGCAGCCCCAGGCAGGTCGGGCAGACCTGGGTGTTGGGCAGCGCGCCGAACTCCGTCGCGCAGCCGCAGAACATCTTCGACGCGGTGCCCAGCTCGACGTGGACCTCGAGCCCGAGCACCGGGTCGAACTGCGCGACCGCGTCGTCGTAGTCGACCGGCCCTGACGTGGCGGGCGCGGCGGCCTGGCTCACGCCTCGTCCTCGCCCCGCCGCAGCCGGCGGACGATGATGATCGTGCCGGTCACCAGCACGACGGTGTTGAGCAGGGCATCGACCAGCTCGAGCCGGTCGCCGTCCTCCCGGGCCTGCCTGAGCCGTGAGACGGCGGTGCGGCCGGCCATCACGGTGCTCACGAAGGTGACGATGTTCTTGATCGTCTCGGGGTTCACCACAGCAGTGCCTCCACGGTCTACGACGTCGCGAGCGAGATCTCGGGGGCCTCGTCGACGAGCAGGTGGCCCCACCGGTCGGCGAGGGCGCCCTCGAGGGCGGCGCCGACGCGGTAGAGCCGCTCGTCGGCCAAGGGCGGTGCGATCACCTGCAGCCCCACCGGCAGGCCGTCCTCCGGCGCGAGGCCGGCGGGCACCGACATCGACGCGTTGCCGGCCAGGTTGGACGGAATCGTGCAGAGGTCGGCGAGGTACATCGCCAGCGGGTCGTCGAGCCGCTCCCCGAGCTTGAACGCCGTGGTCGGCGTCGTCGGCGACAGCAGCACGTCGGCCCGCTCGAAAGCCCGCTCGAAGTCGCGGACGATGAGCGTGCGGACCTTCTGCGCCTGCCCGTAGTAGGCGTCGTAGTAGCCGCTGGAGAGGGCGTACGTCCCCAGCATGATCCGTCGTTTGGCCTCCGGGCCGAAGCCCGCGTCGCGCGTCAGCGCCATGACGTCCTCGGCGCTGGCCTCGCCGTCGTCGCCGACCCGAAGGCCGTAGCGCATGGCGTCGAAGCGGGCCAGGTTGGAGGAGCACTCGCTCGGCAGGATCAGGTAGTAGGCCGGCAGCGCGTAGTCGAACGCCGGGCAGTCCACCTCGACGACGGTGGCCCCGAGCTCCTCCAGCAGCGCGACCGACTCGCGGAATCGCTGCTCCACGCCGGCCTGGTAGCCCTCGCCCCCGAACTGCTTGACGACCCCGACCCGCATGCCGCTGACGTCGGCCCGCCGGGCCGCCGTCACGACGTCGGGCACCGGCCGGTCGACCGACGTCGAGTCGAGCGGGTCGTGGCCGGCGATCACAGCGTGCAGGAGCGCGGCGTCGAGCACGGTGCGTGCGCACGGACCGGCCTGGTCGAGGGACGACGCCAGCGCCACCAGGCCGTAGCGCGAGACGCCGCCGTAGGTCGGCTTCACCCCGACCGTCCCCGTCACGGCGGCCGGCTGCCGGATCGAGCCGCCGGTGTCGGTGCCCACCGCGAGCGGGGCCTGGAACGCCGCGACCGAGGCCGCCGACCCCCCGCCGGACCCGCCGGGGATGCGGTCCAGGTCCCACGGGTTGTGGGTGGGCCCGAAGGCGGAGTGCTCGGTGGAGGACCCCATCGCGAACTCGTCCATGTTGGTCTTGCCCAGCACGACCAGCCCGGCCTCGCGGACCCGGCGGGTGACCGTGGCGTCGTACGGCGGGCGCCAGCCCTCGAGGATCCGCGACCCACAGGTGGTGGGCAGGCCCTGGGTGACGATCACGTCCTTGAGCGCCAAAGGCACGCCGGCGAGCGGGCCGAGGGCCTCCCCCGCGGCACGGCGCGCGTCGAGGCGACGGGCGGTGTCGCGGGCGCCCTCCTCGTCGACGTGCAGGAACGCGTGGACGGCGCCGTCGACCGCGCGGATGCGCTCCAAATGGGCCTCGGTGACCTCGGCGGAGCTGGTCTCCCCGGAGGCGATCGCCTCGGCGGTCGCGGCCGCCGTCAGGCGCACCAGGTCGGTGCCGCTCACGCCTCCTCCCCCAGGATGCGCGGCACCCGGAACCGGCCGTCCTCGGCGGCCGGTGCGCCGGAGAGCGCCTGCTCCTGGGTGAGCGCGGGGCGCACCTCGTCGGGTCGGGTGACGTTGGTCAGCGGCAGCGGGTGCGAGGTGGGCGGCACGTCCGCGGTGTCGAGGTCGCCGATGCGCGAGATGGCGGAGACGATGGCGTCGAGCTGCCCGCCGAGGCGGTCCAGCTCGTCGTCGTCGAGGGCGAGCCGGGCCAGCCGGGCGAGGTGGGCGACCTCCTCGCGGGTGACGGCGGATCCGCTGTCGGGCATGCCGGCCATCCTAGGTCGGCGGC
>DATHAP010000224.1 GCA_035489715.1 Actinomycetes bacterium | reverse complement strand
CCTCGTCGGCAAGCTGCCCCGCCACTCCGCCGACGAGCTGGGGGCGCTGCTCGCGGTGGTCGGGCGGCCGGACCGGCTGGTGGCGGCGCGCCGGCGTCGACGGCGCACCGGGCGGGTTCCGGCGCGCTCAGCCGTCCGACTGCTCGCGCCACGGTCGGCCGGGCTGCGGCACCTGATGGAGACCGCCGCCCTGGTGACCGGCACCGGGGCGGGTGACGTGGCGGGCGGCCGGCACCGCGGGGCGGCCCGCGGCCCGTCCCGCCCAGGGACCGCCGCTCCCTCGACCGGGCCGACGTCCGAGGAGGACGAGGACCTGCCGTCGTGGGGCACCGGCCCGCTGCGCCGGTTCGTCCTACGTCCCTCGGTCGGCGTGGTGGTGGCGCTGACCGTTGTCGCGCTGGTTGCTGCGAGGTCCCTGGTCGGCGACGGCCGCCTCCTCGGCGGTGCCCTGCTCCCGGCGCCCGACCACGCCGCCGACCTGTGGCGGGCCTACGTGGCGGCCTGGCACCCGGTCGGGGTGGGCAGCGACACGCTCGCGCCGCCCTACCTGGCCGTGCTGGGCGCGCTGTCGACCGTGCTCGGCGGGCCGGAGCGGGCGGTCGACCTGGTCCTGCTCGGCGCGGTCCCGCTCGCCGGGGCCACCGGCTACCTGGCGGCCCGCCGGGTCGTGGCGACCGTGCCGGTGCGCGTCTGGGCGGCCGCGACGTACGCCCTCCTGCCGCCCACGCTGGGTGCCGTCGCCGCGGGACGCCTGGGCACGGCGGTGCTCGCGGTCCTGCTGCCGCTGGTGGCGCTGACCACGGTGCGCGCGCTGGGCCTGGACCCGCGCCGCGGGCCGGGCAGCACCCGCGCGGCGTGGGGCACCGCCATGCTGCTCGGGGTGGCGACGGCCTTCGTGCCGGGGGTGGCCGGGGTGGTGCTCGCCCTGGCCCTGCTGGCGCTGCTCGTGGTGCGCGGACGCGACCTGCTGCGGCTGGCCGTCCTCGTCCTGGTGCCGGTCGCCCTGCTGCTGCCGTGGCTGCCGGCCCTGGTGGCCGACCCCCAGCTGCTGCTCCTGGAGGCCGGCCTGCCCGGCCCGGCCCTCTCCGACGCCGACCCGGAGCCGTTGTCGCTGGTGCTCCTGCATCCCGGCGGTCCCGGCGCCCTGCCGTGGGTCCTCACCGCGCCGCTGTTGCTGGTGGCGCTGGCGGCCCTGCTGCGGCCGGACCGGCGCCGCCCGGTCCTGGCCGGCTGGGTCCTGGCCGGCACCGGGCTGGTCGCCGCCGTGCTGCAGTCGCGGGCCGATGTCACCGCCCCGACCCTCGAGGACCCGGTCCCCGCCTGGCCGGGACCGGCCCTGCTGCTCGCCGGGGCCGGTCTGGTGCTCGCCGCCGCTACAGGGGCGCAGGGTGCACGGGACCGGGTTGCCGGCAGCAGCTTCGGCTGGCGGCAGCCGGCGGTCGCGGTGCTCGCCGGGCTGGCCCTGGTCATGCCCCTGGTCCTGGCCGGCTGGTGGGCGGTCGCCGGCGCCGGTGACCCGCTGGACCGGCGGGACCCGGTGCTGCTGCCGGCGTTCGTCGCGGCCGAGGGCGACCAGCCGGCCCGGCCGCGCACCCTGGTGCTGCGGGCCCGGGGGCAGGGGGACCTGACCTACGCGCTGCTGCGCTCCGAGGGGCCGCGCACCGGCGACGCCGAGCTCGCGCCGCCGGCCTCGGCAACGACCGCGCTGGACCGGGTCGTGGCGGACCTGGCGTCCGGGCGCGGCGGTGACGCCGCTGCCCGGCTGGTGCCTTACGGCATCCGCTTCGTGCTGCTCGCCCGGCCGGCCGACCCGGCGGTGGCCCGAGCCGTCGACGCCGTGCCCGGCATGGTGCGGGTCAGCGGCGCAGGCGGCACCGTGCTGTGGCGGGTCGACTACCGCACCGGTCGGCTGCGTCTGCTGCCCAACGGTGCCCCGGTCGTCGGCCCGGACGGGGCACCGCCCGAGGGCCGGGTCGTCCCGGCCGGGCAGGTGCGCGCCTCGGCCGACCTGCCCCGCGCATCAGGACCAGTGGCCGACCGGCTGCTCGTGCTCGCCGACCCGCGCGACGACGGGTGGCGGGCGACGGTCGACGGCGAGGCGCTCGAAGGCCGTGGCTACGACGGCTGGGCGCAGGCGTTCCTGGTGCCGCGAGACGGGGGCCGGCTCTCGCTCCGCCACGACCAGGGCATCCGCACCGTGCTGCTGTGGGTGCAGCTCGCTGTGGTGGTGCTGGTGGCCGTGCTGGCGCTGCCCCAGGTGCGCACCGAGGAGGACGAGATCGACGAGAGCGACGGCACCGGCGGCACCGGCGACGCCACTGGCACCGGCGAGACCGGCGAGACCGGCGAGACCAGCGGCACCGGCGAGACCAGTGGCACCGGCAGCGCGGTGCCGCCGGTGGGCGCCCGGAGGCTCGGGTGACCCGGCGGCTGTGGCGGCGCCCGGGCACAGCGCTGCTGCTCGTCGTGCTGCTCCTCGTCGGGCTCGTCGTCGTGGCCGAGCTCACCCGGCCGGTCGCGGCCGCGGCCCCTGACCAGGGGGCGCCGGCGGCCCGGGCCGAGCAGGTGCCGGTCGCCCGGTCGGCCGCCGCCTGCCCCGACCCGGTCGTCGACGAGGGCACGATGACCGAGATCGCGCTGGCCGCGCCCGGCGACACCGCCGAGGGCACCAGCGGCTCCAGCGGCTCTGATGGCTCCGACGGCCCCGGCAGCCTCGGCAGCGCCGTGCTGACGCCGACCCGACCCGGGTCGGCGAACCTGTCCCGCCTCGTCGCCCCCGGCGCGGAGGTCACCGAGGTCGAGGACCCCGACAGCGACGACGACGTCGACGGGCCGGGCCCGGTCGCGGCGCGGGGCACCGGCCGGTCGGCACCTGGGCTGGTGGCCGCCCAGCTGACCCGGAGCACCCAGGCCACCATGCGCGGGCTGGCCGGGGTGACCTGCGCGCCGTCCGACACCGACGCCTGGTTCGTGGGCAGCGGGGCGGTCGTCGGCCAGCGCGGCCGGGTCTACCTCACCAACATCGAGGCCGCGCCGGCCGTGGTGGACCTGACGCTGTACGGCCCGGACGGCCCGATCGACGCCCCGGACGGACGCGGCGTCACAGTGGCCCCGGGCCGGCAGGAGGTGCGGCTGCTCGACGCCCTGGCGCCCGGCACCGAGCGGTTCGCCGTGCACGTGCACGCCCGCCAGGGCCGCATCGCCGCCGCCGTGCGCGACCAGCAGGTCGACGGGCTCACGCCGCTGGGTGCGGACTGGCTGCCGCCCGCGCAGGCGCCGACCCGGCGGCTCCTGGTGCCCGGGGTCCCGGGCGGCACCGGGAAGCGGCGGCTGCAGGTCGTCGCACCGGGCGACTCCGACGGCATCGTGCGGGTGCGGCTGGTCACCGAGTCCGGCGCGTTCGCCCCCGCCGGGCTGGACGTCATCGAGGTCCGGGCCGGCACCGTGACCGACGTCGACGTCGCGCCGTTCGCATCGGGCGAGCCGGTGACCGTCGAGCTCGCCTCCGACGTGCCGGTGACCGCCGGTGTCCTGACCGAGCTGACCGGGGAGACCGGCGAGCTCGGCGAGATCGCATACACCGCGGCGACCGCCCCGCTGACCGCGTCGACCCCGGGCGTGGTGGTGGACGCCCGCGGCGGCGAGGTCGTCACCAGCACGCTGCTGCTCACCGCGCCGCGCGGCGCGGCCCGGGTCAGGCTGGTGCCGCTCGACCCGGCCGACGGGGAGCCCACCGAGGTCAGGGTGTCCGAGGGGACCCAGGTCGCGCTCGACCTCAGCACGGTCAGCAGCGTCGAGTCCTTCGCGCTGGCCGTCGTCCCCGTGCGCGGCTCCGGCCCGGTCCTCGCGGTCCGCCAGCTCGACGAGGACGAGGAGCGCGGCCCGTTCGTCACCTCGGGCCCGGTCCAGCCCGGGCGGTACGTCGTCGAGGTCCCGCTCGTCGCCCCCGACCTGTCGAGCGGCCTGCCGCCGGCCGGCTGAGGGGTCAGCCCTCGGGGTCGACCGTGCCCGGGTCGAGGCCGAGCAGGTCGGCCAGCTGCTCGACCACGACGTCGTGGACGAGCAGCTCACGGGCTCGCAGGCCATGGGCGCGGGCCTCGACGGGGCGCCGGTAGACGACGATCCGGGCCGGGTCCTGCGTCGTCGCCGGCTCGGTGCGGCCCAGCGGGACCTCGTGGTCGCCGGCCTCGGGGACCTCCTCGACCTGCACCTCGACGTCGGCCAGCTCGGTGGCCCAGCGGGACTCGAGGCGGCTCACGGCCGCCAGCACCAGCTCGTCGAACTGCTCCGCACGGGTCCGCGACACCGGGAGGTCCCCGGGCGCCAGCGGGCCGCGCAGCCCCCGGCCGCGCCGGTCGCGGTGGCGGCTCCGGCTCCGGCTCGCCGGCACGGCCCGCGGCCGACGGGCCCCGCCGTCCCCGCGCCGCCCTTCCACCCAGCCAGCGTAGCCAGTGCTGCCGCGGCCTCCGCGCGGGCGTGTTGGCGCGGCTGCGGGCCCGCCGGTCGGTACCGTTCGCCCCGTGAGCCCCGTCCGCCGCTGTTCGCGGACCGCCTGTGGTCGCCCGGCGGTCGCGACGCTCACCTACGTCTACGCGGACTCCACGGCCGTGCTCGGCCCGCTGGCCACCTACGCGGAGCCGCACTGCTACGACCTGTGCGCGTCCCACTCCGAGCGGCTCACCGCCCCGCGCGGATGGGAGGTCCTGCGGCTCGCCCCGGACCCGGACAGGCTCGGCCCCAGCAGCGACGACCTCGAGGCGCTGGCCGACGCGGTGCGCGAGGCGGCCCGCCCGGCACCGCCGCGGGAGCCCGAGCCGGTGGAGGCCGGCCGGCGCGGCCACCTGCGGATGCTGCGCAGCCCCGACGCCTGACCGACCCCCGTGCCTGCCGACCGGCGGACTGGCTGACCGGGTGGCGTCGCCGGATGTCCGCTCTGCGACGTACGCCCGGGAACCTCCGCATCCTCAAGCATCTCGGCGGACCTGCCGACCTCCTCCGTGCACGAGCAAGCACCTCCACCGGAGAGCAGGTCCCCATGGCTCGGTCGTCCACCCCCGCGCAGCACGTGCCCCTCGGATCCCTGACCCAGCCGGGCGCGCGCGACGGCGCCGCGTGCCAGGCCTGCGGCAGCGAGCGGGTCACCCGGATCGCGATGGCGCTCACCGACGGGTCACCGGTGCAGTTCACCTCCTGCCACCGCTGCGAGCACCGCACCTGGGAGGAGAGCACCGCCGTCGGCCCCGCCGTGCTCCCGGTCCAGCGGGTGCTGGACAAGACGCGCAAGCCCTGACCAACCCCGACGTTCCGCCCGGGACGGCGCCGCCCTGAGCCGCCGCGTGCCGCCTCGCTAGGCTCGCCCGCGTGCCGCTGCGAACCGCCGACCTGTCCGACGTCGTCAAGGCGTACGACGTCCGCGGCGTGGTACCCGACCAGCTCGACGAAGGCGTGGCGCGGGCGATCGGTGCGGCGTTCGTCCGGGTGGTCGGCGCGGCCGGCTCCGCGGTCGTCGTCGGCCACGACATGCGGCCGAGCTGGCCCGGGCTGGTGGCCGCCTTCGCCGACGGGGCCACCGCCCAGGGCGCCGACGTCGTCGAGATCGGGCTGGCCTCGACCGACCAGCTCTACTTCGCCAGCGGCCACCTCGACCTGCCGGGCGCGATGTTCACCGCCAGCCACAACCCGGCCCGCTACAACGGCATCAAGCTCTGCCGGGCCGGTGCCGTGCCGGTCGGTGCCGACTCGGGCCTGGCAGAGGTGCGGCGGCTGGCCGAGGACGGCGTCCCGGACCACGACGGCACGCCGGGCACCGTCCGCAGCCAGGACGTCCTCGCCGGCTACGCCGCCTACCTGCGCGGGCTGGTCGACCTCTCGGCCATCCGGTCACTGAAGGTCGTCGTCGACGCCGCCAACGGGATGGGCGGCCACACCGTGCCGACCGTCCTCGCCGGGCTCCCGGTCGACGTGGTGCCGATGTACTTCGAGCTCGACGGCAGCTTCCCCAACCACGAGGCCAACCCGCTGGATCCGGCCAACCTCGTGGACCTCCAGGAGCGGGTCCGGGCCGAGGGCGCGGACATCGGCCTGGCCTTCGACGGTGACGCCGACCGGTGCTTCGCGGTGGACGAGCGCGGTGCGCCGGTCTCGCCCTCGGCCGTCACGGCCATGGTCGCGCTGCGCGAGCTCGCCAAGGAGCCGGGCGCCACAGTCATCCACAACCTGATCACGTCGCGCGCGGTGCCGGAGCTGGTGAGCGAGCACGGCGGCGTCCCGGTCCGGACCAGGGTCGGCCACTCCTACATCAAGGCCGAGATGGCCCGCACCGGGGCGATCTTCGGTGGCGAGCACTCCGCGCACTACTACTTCCGCGACTTCTGGCGGGCCGACACCGGCATGCTCGCGGCGCTGCACGTCCTGCGCGCGCTCGGCGAGCAGGAGCGCCCGCTCTCGGCGCTGGCGGCCGGCTTCGAGCGCTACACCGCGTCCGGCGAGGTCAACAGCGAGGTCGCCGACGCCGCGGCCGCGACGGCGGCGGTCCGCCAGCGGTACGCCGACCTGCCCGGCGTCTCGGTCGACGACCTCGACGGCATGACGGTCGACACCGCCGGCTGGTGGTTCAACCTCCGCCCGTCCAACACCGAGCCGCTGCTGCGGCTCAACGTCGAGGCGGCCGACGAGGCCACGATGTCCGCGGTCCGCGACGACGTCCTCGCCGTGGTTCGCGGGGGCACGCCCGCCGGCCCGCCGCCTGCCACCACCTGAGCCGACCCGACCCGAGGAGTGCCGTGCAGCTCGACCCCCGCCTGCTGGAGATCCTGGCCTGCCCGCAGTGCCACGCCGCCCTGCGGGTCGACGACGAGGCGCAGGAGCTGGTCTGCACCTCGACCACCTGCGGCCTGGCCTACCCGGTCCGCGACGACATCCCGGTGCTGCTGATCGACGAGGCCCGGCGGCCCTCGTGACCGGCGCGCCACTGATGGACGACAGCGTCCTCGACGATCGCGAGGCGCTGGAGCTCCTCGACGCGAGCGCGATGCTGCGGGCCGTCGCGACGGCGGGTGCGCAGGTGCGCGAAGCGGTCCTGCACGTCGGTGACGAGCTGCTCGGCGCGGTGGTCGTGGACGGTCGGCCGCGGGCGGTCGTGGTGACCGGCATGGGCGGCTCAGGCATCGCCGCCGAGGTCGCCGCCTCCGTCGCCGGGCTGGGCTGCCCGGTCCCGGTCGTCGCGCACCGCGGCCACCAACTGCCCGGCTGGGTGGGCGGCATGGACCTCGTCGTCGCGGTCTCCTGCTCCGGCGGGACGGAGGAGACCCTGTCCGCGCTGGACGAGGCGATCCGGCGCGGCGCCCGGGTGGTCACCGTCGGTGCCGCCGGCTCGCCGCTGTCGGCGCGCGCCGACGACGGCCGGGCGGTGCACCTGCCGGTCGACGCACGTGGCCGGATGCCGCGGGCCAACCTCTGGGGCCTCGCGGTCCCGGTGCTGCGGGTGCTCGACGCCCTGGAGCTGGCCGACGTGCCGGCCCTTCAGCTGGCCCACCTGGCCGACGTGCTGGACGAGACCAGCGAGGCGTGCGGCCCGGGCGCCGAGAGCTCGCTCAACCCGGCCAAGCAGCTGGCGGTGCAGGTGGCCGGCTCGCTGCCGTACGTCTGGGGCGCCAGCGACGTGGCGTCGGTCGCGGCCGCGCGCTTCGCCGCCCAGCTCGCGGAGAACGCCAAGTACCCCGCGGTCAGCGGGGCGCTGACCGAGGTCCACCACAACCAGGTCGTCGTGATGGCCGGTCGCTTCGGGTCGCTCGGCGAGGCCCAGGAGGACATCTTCCGCGACCCGTTCGAGGACCCGGTGCCGGGCGGTGACCGCCCACGGATGCGGGTCGTCCTGCTGCGCGACACCGAGGAGGTCCAGCAGGTGTCCCGGCGGGCCGACGCGACGGTCGAGCTCGCCCAGCGGTTCGAGGTCGCCGTCGACGTGCTGCGCGCGCAGGGCGACGAGCCGCTGCTGCGGCTGGCCAGCCTGGTCGCCCCGCTGGACTTCGCGAGCGTCTACCTCGCGCTCCTGCAGGGCCTGGATCCGTCGCCGATCGAGCCGATCGTCGCGCTGAAGTCCGGAGCCGTCGGGGCGGGTGGCGACCGTTGAGCGCCGCCGGCGGCTCGCGGGCCATCGTCGCGGCGCTCGCGGCCAACCTTGGCATCGCGGTCACCAAGTTCGTGGCGTTCCTGCTGACCGGCTCGTCCTCGATGCTGGCCGAGTCGATCCATTCGGTGGCCGACTCGGGCAACCAGGGACTGCTGCTCGTGGGCGGCCGGCGGGCCAAGCGGGCCGCGACGCCGGAGCACCCCTTCGGCTACGGCCGCGAGCGCTACATCTACGCCTTCATCGTCGCCATCGTCCTCTTCAGCGTGGGCGGCCTCTTCGCGCTGTACGAGGGCTGGCACAAGCTGCAGCACCCCGAGCCGATCGACGAGTGGCAGTGGGTGCCCATCGCGGTGCTGCTCGCGGCCGTCGCGATGGAGGGCTTCTCCTTCCGCACCGCGATCGTCGAGTCCAACCACGTCCGGGGCGGCCAGTCCTGGGTGCAGTTCGTCCGGCACGCCAAGGCACCCGAGCTCCCGGTGATCCTCCTCGAGGACCTCGGCGCGCTGATCGGGCTGGTGCTCGCGCTGATCGGGGTCAGCCTCACGCTGATCACCGGCGACGGCACGTGGGACGGGCTCGGCACGGTCTGCATCGGGGTGCTGCTCGTCGTCATCGCCGTCGTCCTCGCGCTCGAGACCAAGAGCCTGGTGCTGGGCGAGGGGGCGACCCCTGAGGCGGTGCGCCGGATCGAGGCCGCGCTGCTGGCCGACGACAGCGTCGAGCGGGTCATCCACATGCGCACGCTGCACCTCGGCCCGGAGGAGCTGCTCGTGGCGGCGAAGATCGCGGTGCGCCACGACGACACCGCCGCCGAGGTCGCGCGGGCGATCGACGCCGCCGAGGTGCGGGTGCGCGAGGCCGAGCCGATCGCCCGGGTGATCTACCTCGAGCCCGACCTGCTCCGACCCGCGGCCGAGCCGGCCGACCGGCCCGCCGCCGAGCCGGCCACCCAGGCCGCCGCGCACGCCGCCCGGGACGGGGATGACCTGGTGCCGCCGGCCCGGTAGACTGCAGGACCGGTCGATCGCTCGATCGAGTCTGGCGTCGCTGATGGGATGGCCCTGAGGGGCCGCGCCGGGCACCTGCCGGACGTACCGCCGTTTGCTGACTGCGCGTCGCGTCCGCACGCCCTTGACCGCCGACCCATCCGAGGAGCACCCGCATGACCACCCTCAAGCCTGGTGACTACAAGGTCGCCGACCTGTCGCTGGCCGAGTACGGCCGCAACGAGATCCGCCTCGCCGAGCACGAGATGCCCGGCCTGATGGCGCTGCGCGAGGAGTTCGGCGCGAGCCAGCCGCTCGCCGGTGCCCGCATCGCCGGCTCCCTGCACATGACCGTGCAGACCGCCGTCCTGATCGAGACCCTCGGCGCGCTCGGCGCCGACGTCCGCTGGGTCTCCTGCAACATCTTCTCCACCCAGGACCACGCCGCCGCTGCGGTCGTCGTCGGCAAGGACGGAACCGTCGACGCGCCGGCCGGCACGCCGGTCTTCGCCTGGAAGGGCGAGACGCTGCCGGAGTACTGGTGGTGCACCGAGCAGATGCTGACCTGGCCTGACGGCAAGGGTCCGAACATGCTGCTCGACGACGGCGGCGACGCGACCTTGCTGATCCACAAGGGCAGCGAGTTCGAGAAGGCCGGCGCGGTGCCGACCGCGGGCGAGGAGGACTCCGAGGAGTACGCCGTCATCCTCGACCTGCTGCGCGCGTCGGTGGCCGCCGACCCGACCAAGTACACGCGGATGGGCGAGGGCATCAAGGGCGTCACCGAGGAGACGACGACCGGTGTGCACGGCCTCTACGAGTTCGCCAAGTCGGGCGACCTGCTGTTCCCGGCCATCAACGTCAACGACTCGGTGACCAAGTCGAAGTTCGACAACAAGTACGGCACCCGCCACTCGCTGATCGACGGCATCAACCGGGCCACCGACGTGCTCATTGGCGGCAAGGTCGCGGTCGTCCTCGGCTACGGCGACGTGGGCAAGGGTTGCGCCGAGTCGCTGCGCGGCCAGGGCGCCCGCGTCATCGTCACCGAGGTCGACCCGATCTGCGCGCTGCAGGCCGCGATGGACGGCTACCAGGTCACCACCCTCGACGACGTCGTCGAGACCGCTGACATCTTCATCACCGCCACCGGCAACAAGGACATCATCAGCGCGGCCGACATGGCGCGGATGAAGCACCAGGCGATCGTCGGCAACATCGGCCACTTCGACAACGAGATCGACATGGCCGGGCTGGCCCGCACCAAGGACGTGCGCCGCACGACCATCAAGCCGCAGGTCGACGAGTGGACCTTCGCCGACGGGCACTCGATCATCGTGCTGTCCGAGGGCCGCCTGCTGAACCTGGGCAATGCGACCGGCCACCCCAGCTTCGTGATGTCGAACTCGTTCGCCAACCAGACGATCGCCCAGATCGAGCTGTGGACGAAGAACGACCAGTACGAGAAGCAGGTCTACGTGCTGCCCAAGCACCTCGACGAGAAGGTCGCGCGGCTGCACCTCGACGCCCTGGGCGTGAAGCTCACCAAGCTCAGCAAGGAGCAGGCGGAGTACATCGGCGTGGACGTGGCCGGGCCGTACAAGCCCGACCACTACCGCTACTGACCGCCGACGCCCCGGGAGTCACCACCCGCTGACCGGACGCCGGCTGACCTGCCCCTGGGTGGGTCAGCCGGCGTCGGTGTGCCCGCTGCCGTCGTGGTCTCGGACGATGCTCGCCGCGATGTCGCGCAGCTTGCGGTTGAGCCGCTGCGATGCCCCGCTGAGCATGTCGAAGGCGGCCGCCTGGGAGATCTTGTGGGTCGCCATGAGGATCCCGACCGCTGCGCCGATCTCGCGGTTGGTCGCCATGCCCTCCTGGTACTGCTGCGCGAGCGTCGACTGGCGGGCCGCGGCGAGGGCGACCGACGAGAACGAGGCGAGGATGCTTGCCTGCGCCACCGAGTCCTGGTCGAACGCGCCGGTCCGGTCGGCGAAGACGTTGAGCGCACCGGAGCGCTGGCCGTCGTTGATCAGCGGCACCGCGAGCATCGCCCGCACCGGCGTGCGTGCGAGCACCACCTGGGCCAGCCGGGGCCAGCTGCTGTGCGAGGCGATGTCGTTGTCGACCTGCACCACCCCCTCAGTGCTCGCCTCCAGGCACGGCCCCTCGCCGAGCTCGTCCTGCAGCTCGTCGATCAGCCGCATCACGTCGTCGGTTGAGGCGGCGCTGCGGAACCGGTCGCCCTCGAGCACGCCGATCGCCGCCCGGTCGCAGCCGTCGATGAGCGACGGCGCGGAGGACACGACGATCTCGTGCACCTCGGACACGCTCCGCCCGCCGTGCAACCGGGCCGCCAGGTCGGCGAAGTCCGGCTGGTCCGGCGGCGGGGTGGTCGTCACGGGGTGATGCTACGCGCGGCCGCTCAGCCCGGCGGCGCGAAGGAACCGGGCGGGAGGTCCGACGGCTGGGCCGGTGGCGGGGCCGCGGCCGGGTGCTGGGCGCCGTACGGCAGCGGGGCGTACGGCGGTGCGACGACCGGCGGGGCGTACGGCGCTGCCGGTCCGGCCGGGAACGGCGGGGGCGCTCCGGGCGCCGGCACCCCCATCCGGGCCAGCTCCCGGCGCCGGCGCTCGGCCAGCACCGCTGCCAGGAAGGCCCACGGCGGGGTGCCCGGGGGCGGCGCGGGTGCGGTGACGGCGGCGACCGCGGTGGCGATCCGGGACCCCATGTCCTCGCGCGCGGCGGCGGAGAGCTCGCCGGCACGGGTCAGGAACTGCCGGGCGGCGAGGGCCAGGTCGTCGGGCAGTCGCGACAGGTCGAGCCCGGTCGCCCAGCCGGCGAGGGGCGGCGGCATCGGCGCCACCGGATGGCCGGCGACCGGCACCCGCTCGCGGACGACGACGGTGCCGGCCAGGTAGTCGCCGAGCCGCCGGCCCTGCCGGCTGGCCAGGGAGGCGATGAGGGCGATCGACCCGAGCGACAGCCAGATCTCCACCACGCCGAGCAGCGCCCGGACGAACGCGTGCCGGAACCGGACCGGGCCGCCGTCCTCGCGGACGACGCGCAGCCCGAGCGCCAGCTTGCCCAGCGACCGGCCGCGCGTCGACGTCTCCATCGCGACCGGGTAGCCGACGACGACCGCGACGAAGAACGTCAGGCCGAGAGCCGCGGCCAGCGCCGCGTCGGCTGAGCCGAGCAGCCCGCCGACGACCAGCACGCCGACGAACAGGACGGTGAGCTGGACCGTGAGGTCGATCGCCAGCGCCAGGCCGCGGCTGGCCAGCTTGGCCGGCCGGAGCTCGAGCACCACCGCGTCGCCGGTCACCAGGGCGTCGCGCTGGGACATCGCCGGGTGGGACATCGCTGGGTGGGACATCGGGTCGAGGCTAGCCTTCGCGGGTGGACATCGACGCGTATGTCGCCGCCCACCGGCACGAGTGGGACCGGCTGGACCAGCTGCTCCGCCGAGCCGGAGGCGTCCGGCGCCGGGGCCGCTGGTCGGGCCCGGAGGTCGACGAGCTCGTCACGCTCTACCAGCGGGTCGCGACCCACCTGTCAGTCGTGCGGTCGGCGTCGCCCGACCCGGCCCTGGTCGGCCGGCTGTCCGCGCTCGTCGCGCGCGCCCGCTCGGCCGTGACCGGCACCGAGACCCCGGCCTGGACCGACCTGGGCCGCTTCTTCGCGCGGACCTACCCGGCGGCCCTCTACCGCAGCGCGCGGTGGTGGGTCCCGGTCGGCGTCTGCTTCTCGCTGGTCGGGCTGGTCGTCGGCTGGTGGGTGGCCGCGACACCGCGGGTGCAGGCGAGCATCGCGGCGCCTGAGCAGATCCGTCAGCTCGTGCAGCGCGACTTCGAGGACTACTACTCCTCGGCGCCGGCCGGGTCCTTCGCCGCCCGGGTCGCCGCCAACAACGCGTGGGTCGCCGCGCTCGCCCTGGCGCTCGGGGTGCTGGTCGTGCCGGTCCTCTGGATCCTGTGGACCAACGCGCTGAACGTGGGGATCTCCGGCGGGCTGATGGCGGCCGGCGGGCGACTCGACGTGTTCTTCGGGCTGATCCTGCCGCACGGCCTGCTCGAGCTGACCTGCGTCTTCGTGGCCGCCGGCGCCGGGCTGCGTCTCGGCTGGGCATGGGTGGATCCGGGGCCACGCACCAGGTCGCAGGCGCTGGCCGACGAGGGCCAGGCCGCGGGGGCGCTCGCGATCGGCCTGGCCGCGACCCTCGCGGTCTCCGGTGTCGTCGAGGCGTTCGTCACCCCCTCCGGCCTGCCCACGTGGGCCCGGGTCGGCATCGGCGCCGCCGTGTGGCTGGCCTTCCTCGCCTACGTGGTGCTGATCGGCGGCCGTGCCGTCCGGGCCGGCGAGACCGGCGCGGTGACCGGCGCCGGCCAGGCGGCCCGGGCACCGGTCGCAGCGTGACCGGATGCCTCGTGGTCCAGTCGGGCGAGACGCGGTGACGGACGCGCCCACACTCCTCGTCCTGAACGGGCCGCCCGGGATCGGGAAGTCGACGCTCGCGTCGCGCTACCTCGCCGAGCACCCGATGGCCCTGTCCGTGGAGCAGGACGTCGTGCGGAGCCTGCTGGGCGTCTGGCGCGCCAGCGAGACGCAGTCCGGGCTGCTGGCCCGGGAGATCTGTGTCGCGATGGCGCGCACGCATCTCGGCGCCGGCCATGACGTCGTCATCCCCCAGTTCGTCGCGGACGGCGGCTACCTCGACCGGCTGGCCGGCCTCGCCCGGGAGGTCGGGGCGCGGCACGTCGAGCTCGTCCTGGTCGACGAGCCCGGGTCGGCGCAGCGTCGCTTCCACGCCCGCATGGACGACCCCGTCCGGGCCGAGCATCAGCGGGTGGCCGCGTCGATCATCGAGGAGGCGGGCGGGTACGCCCACCAGTACGCCCGTCTCGTCCGGTGCCTCGCCGGTCGCAGCGCGGTGCAGGTGCGCAGCATCGAGGGTGACCCGGAGGGTACGTACCGTGCCGTGCTTGCCCATCTGTGAGCCGCCGGTGGCGGCTCAGAGCCGGCCGGCGGCCTTGAGCGCGAGGTATCGGTCGGCCAGTCGCGGCGCCAGCAGCCCCGGTGGCGCGTCGACGACCTCGACGCCCCGGCGGGACAGCACCTGGCCCAGCCGCTCGCGCTCGAGCCCGGCCCGGTCGGCGGAGGCGGCGTCGTACACCGCCGCCACCTCGCCCCGCCCGGCGGCCATCTCGGCCACCCGCGGGTCGGCCACCGACGCCAGCACCACGCCGTGGCGGCGGGTCAGCAGGCCGAGCACCGGCAGCAGCCCCTCCTCCACCGGCGCGGTGTCGAGGGCCGTGAGCAGCACCACCAGGCTGCGCCGGGCCGAGCTGGCGAGGACCGTCGAGACCATGCCGCGGTAGTCGGGCTCGACTAGCGACGCGTCCAGCGGCGCCATGGCCTGCACGAGCGCCGGCAGCAGCCCGGTGGCCGGGACGCCCTCCACCCGGGCGCGCACCGCGCGGTCGTAGGCGACGAGGTCCACCCGGTCACCCGCCCTGGCGGCGAGCGCAGCCAGCAGCAGGGCCGCGTCCATCGCCGCGTCCAGCCGAGGCGCGTCGCCGACCCGGCCGGCGGCGGTGCGGCCGCAGTCGAGGACGAGCAGCACCCGGCGGTCCCGCTCCGGGCGCCAGGTGCGGACCATGACGTCGGCCGCCCGCGCCGACGCCCGCCAGTCGATGGAGCGCACGTCGTCGCCCACGACGTACTCCCGCAGCGAGTCGAACTCGGTGCCCTGCCCGCGCACCTGCACCGCCGACCGGCCGTCCATCTCGCGCAGCCGCGCCAGTCGTGACGGCAGGTAGCGCCGGCTCTCGAACGGCGGCAGCGCGCGCAGCCGCCACGGGACCTGGTGCGAGCCCTGGCGGGCGGCCAGCCCCATCGGGCCGACCGACCGGACGGTCACCCGGTCGGCGAGACGGTCGCCGCGGCGCGTCGGCCGCAGGTGGGTGCTGACCCGCCGACGCTCGCCGGGCGGGACGTCGAGGTCGTGGCGCTGCTGCGGGGCGCCGGCGCTGGGCGGCCAGGCGTCGCGCAGCCGGCCACGGACCCGCCGCCCCGACGGGTTCTCGACCGTCAGCCGGACCTGGGCCGGCTCGCCGAGGCGGACCGCGGAGTCGCCGTCGCGGTGCACCCGGAGCGCTCTCACCGGCCCGGCGAGCGCGACGTCGACCGCGGCCAGGGCCACCAGCGCCAGGGTGGCCACCAGCACGCCCCACCCGGTCGGCGCCAGCAGGCCGACCCCCACCGCCGCGCCGGCAGCGAGCAGCGCCAGCCGCCCGGTGAGCGCCACGGCTACCTCCGTTACCTCGGCACCGGCACCGTGCCGAGCACGCCCTCGAGCACCGCGTCGGGCGTGACGCCTTCGAGCTCGGCCTCGGGCCGCAGCTCGACCCGGTGCCGCAGGGCAGGTCGGGCCAGCGCCTTGACGTCGTCGGGCGTGACGTAGTCGCGGCCGGAGAGCCAGGCCCAGGCCCGGGCGGCGGACATCAGGGCGGTGGCCCCGCGCGGCGAGACACCCAGCTGCAGCGACGGCGAGCTGCGGGTCGCCCGGGCCAGGTCGACGACGTAGCCCATGACCTCGGGCGTGATCGACACTTCGCGGACCGCTGCCCGGCCGGCGGCCAGATCGTCCGCGCCGGCGACGGGGGACAGCCCGGCGGCCCGCAGGTCGCGCGGGTCGAAGCCTTCGGCGTGCCGGCGCAGCACCCCGATCTCGTCGTCGCGCGAGGGGAGCGGCACCGAGAGCTTGAGCAGGAAGCGGTCCAGCTGGGCCTCCGGCAGCGGGTACGTCCCCTCGTACTCCACCGGGTTCTGTGTGGCGACCACCACGAAGGGGTCGGGCAGCGGGCGGCCCTCGCCCTCGACAGTGACCTGCCGCTCCTCCATCGCCTCCAGCAGCGCCGCCTGCGTCTTGGGCGGCGTGCGGTTGATCTCGTCGGCGAGCAGCAGGTGGGTGAACACCGGGCCCTCGCGGAAGGAGAAGGCCGAGCTGCGGGCGTCGTAGACCAACGAGCCGGTCACGTCGCCCGGCATCAGGTCGGGGGTGAACTGCACCCGCTTGGTGCCCAGCGACAGCGACGCGGCCAGGGCGCGCACCAGGAGCGTCTTGGCGACGCCGGGCACGCCCTCGACCAGCACGTGACCGCGGCAGAGCAGCGCGATGACCAGTCCGGTGACCGCGGCGTCCTGGCCGACCACGGCCTTGGCCACCTCGGCCCGCACGGCCTGCAGCGCCCGCAGGGCGTCCGGCGCGGTCGGGTCGGTCGCAGAGTCGGTCGCAGAGTCGGTCGCAGAGTCGGTCACGGTCGGCGGACCTCCCGGTCGAGGGCGTCGAGGTCGTCGGCGAGCCGCACCAGGGCGGCGTCGTCGGCAGGTGCGGCACCGTACAGGAGCGGCCCCACCTCGCCCGGCGGGCGACCGGCGCGCGCGGCCACGGCGTCGACGATGGTGGTCGGCGCCGACCGGGCCGGCAGGCCGAGCGCGGCGGACAGGCCGGAGCGGCGTACGGCGCGCAAGGACTCGGCTGCCGTGTCACGGGCCTGGCCCCGCCGGTAGAGCCGGGCCCGGCCCTCCACGGTCTCGGCCGCCCGCACCGTGACCGGCAGCGGCTCGGTCACCACCGGCCCGAGCCGCCGGGCCCGCCACAGCGCGAGCAGGACGACCGCAACCCCGAGCTGCACCAGCCCCCACCAGACCCCGTCAGGGACCAGGTCGTAGACGGACTCCCGGGCGGCGGAGGCCGGGACGTCGGCCAGCGACGGGAGGTACCAGACCAGCTGATCGTGGCCACCGAGCAGGCCGAGCGCAAGGGCCGCGTTGCCCTCGTCACCGAGCCGGCGGTTGGTGAGCGGCACCCCGCTGCCGAGCAGCGTGACCCGCCGGCCACCGTCGCGCACCTGGACCACCGACGGGCGGCCGTCCCGGGCGTAGCAGAGCCGGGCCGGGACGCCAGGGCGCACGTCGTACGCCGCCCCGCCGGTGTCGGCGGCCCCCGCCCGCCGGGCCGGCGGCAGCCCGCAGCCGGGCTGCCGGACCTCGAACTCCGACGGGGCGCCGGCCGCCACCCCGGCCACGAAGCGGCCGGGACGGGCCGCCTCCACGACGACCAGGTCGGCACCGGTCCGCCGGACCGCAGCCGCCTGCGAGTCGGCGAGCAGCTCGGGATCGGTGACCAGCAGCGTGCTGCCCGGCCCGGCCGTCTCGCGGACCCGGGCGGTGGACTGCACCAGGTCGACCCGCACGCCCTGGTCCCGCAGCAGCTCGGCCACCGCCCGGCTGCCCGACGGGTCGGGTGCGCGCGGGTCCAGGCGCCCGGAGGTCGGCCCGCCGGCGGCGAGCGCCAGCAGGACGGCGCCCAGCAGGACGACCACCGTGACGACGACCGGGCCGCGGACGGCTCGCAACCGCTCGCGCGCGGTCGTCACCACGACGTGGTCACCATGCCCTCGTCACCATGCCCTCGTCACCATGGCCGACCGGCGGTCGCCGGGGCGTCGCCCGTCGAGCCCTCGCTCGCAGGGACGGCGCGGGCCGACCGGACCGCCTGGTCGAGCGCCCGCAGCTCGTCGTCGGCAGCGCGGGTGGCGGGGCGGCCGCCGTACCAGACGTCGTCGAAGAGCCGAGCCCCCGCCCGCAGTTGGCCGGCGCAGGCGGGTAGCACGGCACCGGCCTCGACCGCCGCCTCGTCGGCGGTGCGACCGGGGCGCGGCTCCAGGACGCCGCGCTCCTCGAGGTCGCGCACGACGGCGCGCAGCCGCTCGCGGACCGCCTCGGCCCACTCGCCCGCGGCGGCGTGGGCCTCGGCCGCTCGGCGGTGCTCCGCGGCACTGCGCTCGGTGCCGTCGAAGAGCGGCTGGTCCCCGCCGGCGGCCCGGCGCACCGGGCCGAGCCGACGGCGGACCGCGATCGCGGCCGCGGCCAGCAGCAGCAGGACGACCAGGGCGCCGACCTTCCCTCCTGGCGACACGCCGGCCGCCCCGTCGAGCAGGTCGGTCGCCTTGTCGACCAGCCAGCGCAGGAACCGTTCGGTGAGCCCGGGCCCGGCCTCGCGGTAGACCTGCTTGGCCAGCTCCTCGCGGGCGGCCTGCTGCGCGGCCTCGCGGCCGACCTCGACGGGCACGCTCATCGGGTGGGACTCATCCGGTCGGCGGCTGCCCACCCGTCGGGAGGCTGCCCGCGGGAGTGCTCGACATCGGGCTCGACACCCCGGCGGCGCGGGCCAGCTCGATGTCCAGTCCCTCGCGCCGCATCCGCCGGTCGACGTACAGCAGCGCGGTCGAGACCGCCGTGAACGGCCAGGTGACCGCGGAGGCGACGATCGTGCCGAGCGCCGTGACGATCAGCGGCAGGGCCTCGTACGGGTTCATCGCGCCGTCCTGGGTCGCGAAGGACACCAGGAACGTCAGCACCGTGAAGGGGATGCTCAGCACCCCGGCGAGCAGCTGGGCGATGACGTTGACCAGCAGGAGGATGCCGAAGGTCCGCCACCAGGCACCGGTGACCAGCGACCTGGAGCGGCGCAGCGAGCCGACGACCGGCTGCCGCTCCAGGACCACGGTCACCGGGGCGAGCGCGAAGGCGACGTACAGGTAGACGGCGGCCGCCAGGCCGAGCGGGATGCCCACGACGAAGGCGAGGACCGTCGCCACCGTCGGTGCCGACGTGACCGCCAGCAGCACGCCGGGACCGACGCACACGGCGAGGACCGCGAGCTCCACCAGGATGACCAGGAGGGTCACGCCGAGCAGGGCGGGCACCCGCTGGCGGACCCGCTCCCACGCCACGGCGGCGCCGATGCGCTCGCCGAGCACGGCCCGGCTGACCGCGACGGTGAGGATCCCGGTGAGCAGCAGGCTGGCGACCAGTGTCACCACGAGCTGGATCCCGCCGGCCGACAGCGCGCTGGCTGCGAAGGAGAACTCCTCCCCGGGGTCGGCCGGCTCCTCGACGCTGAAGGCCACGTCGCCGGCGTCGCGCAGGAGCAGCCAGGTCAGCGGGACGGTGAGCAGCTGGGTGATGACGGCGACGACCGCGGACAGGCCGAGCATGAGCGCCGGCTGCGCCCGGATCGCCGAGATCGCGCCGTCGAGCAGCTCTCCGACGCCCAGCGGTCGAAGCGGGATGACGCCGGGCTTCGGCGGCGGTGGCGCCCAGGGTCGGGGCGGTCCCCACTGCGGCTGCCCACCCCACTGCGGCTGCCCGCCCCACTGCGGCTGCCCGCCCCACTGCTGACCTCCAGCGGGCGGCGGTGCCGGCGGGCCGGCGGGCCGGTAGGCGGGCGGCTGCTGCGGGGCCCAGCCCGGCGGCACGTCGTCGGCGGGCTGCCCCGGGTCGCTGGGCGACGTCCACCCCGGTCGGTCGCTCACCCGGCACATGCTGTCACGCCGACCGTCGAACCCGCGGCTGACGTGTCACGATGAGCACATGAGGTCGAGCGCGCGTGGGTGAGCGGATGAAGGGCAGGGTGCTGATCGTCGACGACGACACCGCCCTGGCCGAGATGCTCGGCATCGTGCTTCGCGGCGAGGGCTACGAGCCGACGCTGTGCGCCGACGGCGACCAGGCGCTGCCGATGTTCCGGGAGCACAAGCCCGACCTGGTCCTGCTCGACCTGATGCTGCCCGGCACCGACGGCATCGACGTCTGCCGGGCGATCCGCGCGGAGTCCGGCGTCCCGATCGTCATGCTCACCGCCAAGACCGACACGATCGACGTCGTCGTCGGCCTGGAGTCCGGCGCCGACGACTACGTCGTCAAGCCCTTCAAGCCCAAGGAGCTGGTGGCGCGCATCCGGGCCCGGCTGCGGCGCAGCGAGGAGCCGGCGCCCGAGCTGCTCGAGATCGGCGACCTGGTCATCGACGTGGCCGGCCACTCGGTCCGGCGCGACGGCGCCCCGATCGCCCTGACCCCGCTGGAGTTCGACCTGCTGGTCGCGCTCGCCCGTAAGCCGTGGCAGGTCTTCACCCGTGAGGTGCTGCTGGAGCAGGTGTGGGGCTACCGCCACGCGGCCGACACCCGGCTGGTCAACGTGCACGTCCAGCGCCTGCGGTCCAAGGTCGAGCGCGACCCGGAGCGCCCCGAGGTCGTCGTGACGGTCCGCGGGGTCGGATACAAGGCAGGCCCGGACTGACCGACGCACCCGTCCCCGAGGTCCCCGCCGGCCGCGGGAGCGGAGGCCCGGCGCGGGAGGTGTTGCTGCGCGCCCGGACCCAGGTACGCCGGGGCTGGCGGCGCTCGATCGCGCTCTGGCGCCGCTCGCTGAAGCTGCGCGTCGTCACCACCACCACGGCGTCCTCCCTGCTCGCGATCCTGCTCCTGGGCAACGTGCTGGTGACCCAGGTGCGTGACGGTCTGCTCGACGACCGGCGGCAGGCGTCGCTGGCCGAGGCGAGCACCGGCCTTCGCACCGCGCAGGAGGCCTTCGACTCGGCCGACCGCAGCGAGCCCGGCGTCTTCGACACCCTGGTGCCGGACCTGGTGCGCCAGCTGGCCCGCGGGGGCGGGTCCGAGGGCACCAAGGACGTCGTGCTGCTGCAGGGGCCGGACATCAACTCGCCCGAGGCACCGCTGGGCCGCAGCTCGTCCGGCGCCGACATCACCGCGCTCGACACGCTGCGCCCGCAGGTCCAGGCCCGGTCGGCGCAGCTGTGGACCTACGCCGCGGTGCAGCGCGACTCCGGCCGACGGGTGCCGGTCATCGTCGTGGGGGCACCGGTCCAGATCCCCGGCATCGGGGCGTACGAGCTCTACTACATCTTCCCGCTCGACAAGGAGCAGGACACCCTCGGCCTGGTCCGGCGCGCCCTGCTGGTGGGCGCGCTCGCCCTGGTCGTGCTGCTGGGTGGGATCGCCTGGCTGGTCACCCGGCAGGTCGTCACGCCGGTCCGGATGGCCGCCCGCATCGCCGAGCGGCTCTCGGCGGGCCGTCTCGAGGAGCGGATGCGGGTGCGCGGCGAGGACGACTTGGCCCGGCTGGCCGCGTCGTTCAACCGGATGGCGACCAGCCTGCAGCGCCAGATCCGCCAGCTCGAGGACCTGTCCCGGGTGCAGCGGCGCTTCGTCTCCGACGTGTCGCACGAGCTGCGGACCCCGCTGACGACGGTGCGGATGGCGGCCGACGTGCTGCACGAGGCCCGGGCCGGCTTCGACCCGTCGGTGGAGCGCAGCGCGGAGATCCTGCAGGCCCAGCTCGACCGCTTCGAGTCGCTGCTCGCCGACCTGCTCGAGATCAGCAGGTACGACGCCGGGGCCGCGCTGCTCGAGGCCGAGCCGACCGACATCGCCTCGGTGGCCCGGCACGTGGTCGAGGCGATGGAGCCGCTCGCCGACCGCCGTGGCAGCGTGCTCGCCCTGGTCAGCCCGCCCGAGGGCGCGGTCGCCGAGGTCGACCCCCGGCGCATCGAGCGGGTGCTGCGCAACCTGGTCGTCAACGCGATCGAGCACGGCGAGGGCCGGCCGGTCACCGTCCTCGTCGCCGCCGACGACGGGGCCGTGGCGGTGGCGGTGCGCGACCGCGGCGTCGGACTGGCGGCCTCCGACGTGACGATGGTCTTCAACCGGTTCTGGCGGGCCGACCCGGCGCGTGCCCGCACCACCGGCGGCACCGGCTTGGGCCTGTCGATCGCCATGGAGGACGCCCACCTGCACGGCGGCTGGCTGCAGGCGTGGGGCGAGCCGGGCGACGGCTGCCAGTTCCGGCTGACCCTCCCGCGCCGTCAGGGGACGGAGCTGGACGGCTCACCGATCCCGCTCGAACCCGCAGACTCGGCGCGGCGGCGGCGCCCGGTGGTCCGGGCCGGTGCGCCGTACCAGCGGGTCGCCTCCACGGAGGACGTCGGTGCGTAGGTCCCCGAGGTCCCTCGCGCTCGTGCTGCTGTGCGCCGCGCTCGCCGGCTGCGCCTCCATCCCCACGTCGGGCGCGGTCCGGCAGGGGCAGGACCTGCGGGTGGAGCGCCCGGACGACGCCGTCGCGTTCATTGCCGACGGGCCGGTCGAGGGGGCGACGGCTGCCCAGGTGGTCCAGGGCTTCCTGGCGGCCGGCGCGGACTTCCGCAACGACCACGAGGTGGCCCGCGATTACCTCACCGACCAGGCCGCGCAGTCCTGGCGGCCGGCTGCCGGGACCGTGGTGCACGACGGGGGCGCGCCCCCGGTCGTGGAGGACCAGGGCGACGGGTCGGTCGTCGCACGGGCGACCGAGGTGGCCCGGATCGACGCCGAGGGCACCTACCGGCGCACGGCCGGGGCGCCGGAGATCTCGCGTGCCTTCCGCGTCGAGCAGCAGGACGGCGAGTGGCGCATCGCGGAGCTCGAGGACGGGCTGCTGCTGTCCCAGCTCGACGTCAGCCAGGCCTATCGCCAGGTCTCGCTCTTCTTCCTGTCGCCGACCCGCAACTCGCTGGTCCCCGACACGGTCCTGGTGCCGGAGCTGGCCGGCCTGCCGACCAAGGTGGTGGCACGGCTGCTCCGCGGACCGACGACGGGACTGCGTCGCGCGGTGCTCACCGGCTTCCCGCAGGGGACCAGCCTGGAGGTCCAGTCGGTGCCGGTCAGTGACGGGGTGGCGACCGTGCCGCTCAACGAGGACGCGCTGCGCGCCGACCAGGACCAGCGCGAGCAGATGTCGGCGCAGATCGTGTGGACCCTCAAGCAGCTCGGCTCCGACATCGAGCGGGTGCGGATCACCGCGGGCGGCGACGACCTGGTCGTGGCCGGTGTCGCCCAGGACCAGGACCGCAACTCGTGGCTCACCTACGACCCGGACGGCCTCGGCGACAACGCCTCGGTCTACGCGGTGCGCGGCGGGGTGGTCGGGCGGATCATCGAGGGGGCCTTCCAGCCGGTGGTCGGGCCGGCCGGCACCGGCGACCCGCCGCTGCGCTCGCCCGCCGTCTCCCTCGACACCACCGAGGTCGCCGCGGTGTCGCCCGACGGGCGGACCCTGCGGGTCGGCCGGCTGGCCGCCGACGGCGACCTCGAGGTGGTCCTCACCGGCGGGGACCTCAGCCCCCCGTCGTGGGACCCGCTCGGCAACCTCTGGGTCGTCGACCGCTCGACCGACCGGGTGCTGCTGCTGCCCGGCGGGTCGGGCCCGGCGGTCGAGGTGGTGACACCGTCGCTGCCCGGCCGGCCGACGGCCATCGCGGTGTCGCGCGACGGGGCACGGGCCGCTCTGGTGGCCGGTCGCGGCCAGGGCGCCCGGCTGGTGCTCGGCGCAGTCACCGGGCTCGAGGGGCTGGAGCCCGACGCGACCGGCACCCCGAGGGTCGCCATCGAGGCGGTGCGCGAGGTGCTGTCGGGCGCCCGGGCCGTGCGCGACGTCGCGTGGTCCAACGCGACCACTCTCACCGTGCTCGGGAGCCTGGAGGGGGCACCGGTGGCGCCGTTCACCACCAGCATCGACGGCTACCAGGTCGTCACCGTCGAGCCCGAGACCGACCTCACCACGGTGGCCGCCGCGCCGCTGTCCGCCGAGTCCGGCCCGCTGGTCGCCGGCACCTCGGACGGCCAGCTCGTGCAGTTCACCTCCGGTCGCGGATGGGTGCCCCTCGGTGCCGGGTCCGACCCGGCCTACCCCGGCTGACGACCACTCGTCACGAGTGCCTGAAGACGTCGTCCCCAGGCCGCCGGGTGCCGCCGGCGGTCCCCATGCCGGCCGTCGACTGCCCCGGTGGGACTGCCCGGGCGCAACGATGAGCCGGTGCCGTCGTCCTTGACACCGCGGGTGCTCGGCGGGTGGCTGCGCGACCTGGCCGACCTGGCGCTGCCGGACGGCTGCGCCGGATGTGCCGCGCCGGGCCCGGCCCTGTGCCCGCTCTGTGCCACGGTGCTGTGCGGCCGGGCCCGGCCGGCCTGGCCGACGCCGGTGCCGGCCGGCCTGCCGCAGCCGTGGGCGGTCGCCGACTACGCCGGGCCGGCCCGGGCCGCGGTCCTGGCCCACAAGGAGGAGGGCAGGCGCGCGCTGGTGGTGCCGCTGGGCGCGTCCCTGGCCACGGCGGTGGCGGCTGCCATCGGCGCCCGGGAGGCCACGGTCCTCCTGGTGCCGGCCCCGTCCAGACCGGCGGCGGTGCGGGCGCGGGGCGACGACCCGACCCGGCGGCTGGCCCGTCGGGCGGCGACCGTGCTGCGTCGCACGGGGGCTCCGGTGCGGGTGCTGCCGGCGCTGCGGGGCGCCCGAGGGCTGGCGGACCAGGCCGGGCTGGACGCGGCCGCCCGGGCCGCGAACCTGACGGGGGCGCTGCGGGTCGTGGCCGGCGGTGAGCAGCTGGTGGCCGGGCGGGCTGTGGTGGTGGTCGACGACGTGGTGACCACGGGGGCGACCCTGGCCGAGTGCGCCCGGTGCCTGCGTGCGGCCGGAGCGGTCGTGCTCGGCGCGGCCACCGTCGCGGCGACCTCGCGACGTACGGTCCCCGGGGTGTCGCCGGGCGTGACATGGGGCTAGCGTTTCGTCATGGCACCCGCCCGGGTCCGTGGTTGCGTCGGACCGATCGCTCCTCGCGGGGCGCAGGTCCGGCAAGCCGATGCCAGCCGCAGGCGAAACGGCCCACGTAAGGCGACTTCTCGTCGTCCGATCACGGTGCGGCTTAGGAGTAAGTCCTGCCCCGACGGAGGTCCAGATGGCCTCCGACCCGGGAGAAGGGGGGTAGTGGCGGTCGACGCCGCGAGACCCTCAGCAGGCGGATGTGGGGACGAAGACCAGGTCGGCCGGGCGGGTGCTCGTCCGCACCGCAGACCCAGGCCACCTGACGCCGCAGGACGTGGAGGACCAGTTCGTGGACATCGTCGTCAAGGGACGCAACACCGAGGTCGCCGACCGTTTCCGCCAGCACGCGACCGAGAAGCTGGCGCGGATCGAGCGGTACGACGCCAAGGTGATCAGCATCGACGTCGAGTGCTCGCAGGAGCGCAACCCACGGCTGTCCGACCAGCGTGAGGTCATCGAGCTGACGATCCGCTCCCGCGGGCCGGTGGTGCGCGCCGAGGCCGCCGCGCAGGACTGCTACGCCGCCCTCGACCTCGCGGTCACCAAGCTGGAGAGCCGGCTGCGCCGGGCCCGGGACCGGCGCAAGGTGCACCACGGCGCGAAGACGCCGGTGTCGGTCGCGGTCGCCACCGCCGGGCTGGACTCGGTCAACGGTGCCGCCGCGACGTTTCCGGCCGACCTGGTCGAGGAGGCTCGGTCGGACTGGACCGGCATCCCCGACGAGGGCCCGATGTACGTCCGGGAGAAGGTCCACGATGCCGTGCCCATGGACCTCGACCAGGCGCTGTACGAGATGGAGCTGGTCGGGCACGACTTCTTCCTCTTCGTCGACGCCGAGACCGCCCGGCCGAGCGTGGTCTACCGGCGCCGCGGCTACCAGTACGGCGTGATCCGGCTGGGTGCCTGAAACCGGTCGGCGAGTTCCCGGACCGCCTGCCTGACCAGCGCAGACGTGCCATAGTGCACGGGCTGTGCAGATCGGCCCGGGGTCGGTACACGGGGACGAGAGGGGTGCGGGTGAGCGAGCTGTCGACGGGAGCCGTCCGCCCTGGCCGGGCCGCCGCGGGCGGCGAGCCGATCCGCGTCCTGGTCGTCGACGACCACGCCCTCTTCCGCCGGGGGCTCGAGATGGTGCTGGGCCAGGAGCCCGACATCGAGGTCGTCGGCGAGGCCGGTGACGGCGCCGAGGCCGTCGACCTCGCCTCGCAGCTGCTCCCCGACATCGTGCTGATGGACGTACGCATGCCGCGGCGCAGCGGCATCGAGGCCTGCACCGCCATCAAGGACGTCGTCCCGAGCTCCAAGATCGTGATGCTGACGATCAGCGACGACGAGGCCGACCTCTACGACGCCATCAAGGCCGGCGCGAGCGGCTACCTGCTCAAGGAGATCTCGATCGACGAGGTCGCGGCGGCGATCCGGTCGGTGGCCGGCGGGCAGTCGCTGATCAGCCCGTCGATGGCCTCCAAGCTGCTCACCGAGTTCGCGACGATGATCAAGAAGGGCGACGAGCGCCAGCAGGTGCCGGCACCGCGGCTGACCGACCGCGAGCTCGAGGTGCTCAAGCTGGTGGCACGCGGGCTGAACAACCGCGACATCGCCAAGGAGCTCTTCATCTCCGAGAACACCGTGAAGAACCACATCCGCAACATCCTGGAGAAGCTGCAGCTGCACTCCCGGATGGAGGCCGTGGTCTACGCGGTGCGCGAGAAGCTGCTCGAGATCACCTAAGCGTCGGCTCGCTGGTGTGTCGGCGGTGCCGGCCCGGGCACAGTCCGTAGGTGCCGAAGGACCGCCTGACCCGCTACCGCGGGATGCGCGACTTCGCGAGCACACCCGAACCGTCCGGTGCCCCCGTCGTCCAGGTGCCGCCTCCCGGTGACCGGCCACGCTTCGTCGTGCAGCGGCACCGGGCCCGGCGCCTGCACTACGACCTGCGTTTCGAGATCGACGGCGTGCTGGTGTCCTGGGCGGTGCCGCGCGGGCCGACGCTGGACCCGTCGACGCGCCGGATGGCGGTGCACGTCGAGGACCACCCGGTCGAGTACCTCGACTTCGAGGGCGTGATCCCGGCCGGCGAGTACGGCGGCGGCGACGTGATCGTCTGGGACATCGGCACCTGGGAGCCGCACGCCACCGACGACCCGGCGGCCGCCGTGGAGGCGGGGGAGCTGCATGCCGACGTCTTCGGCGAGAAGCTGCGCGGCCGGCTGGTGCTGGTGCGGCGCGGTCGTCAGCAGCGGGGTGAGAAGGAGCAGTGGCTGCTGCTGCACAAGCACGACGAGCAGGCCGTCGACGGGTGGGACACCGAGGACCATCCGCGGTCCGTCCTGTCCGGGCGTACCAACGACGAGGTCAAGGCCGATCCGGAGCGCCTCTGGCGGTCGGACGCACCGCTCACCGAGGCCTCGGTCGACCTGCGCCCGCCGGCACCGCTCGACGGTGACGCCCTCGCCTCCCTCGACGAGCTGGGCGCTGCCGGCACCTGGGAGGTGCACGGGCGCGAGCTGCGGCTGACCAACCTCGACAAGCCGCTCTTCCCCGGCCGCGACGGCGAGCCGCCGGTCACCAAGCGCGAGCTCGTGCGGTACGCCGCGGCGATCGCCCCGGTCGTGCTGCCCTACCTGCGGGGCCGGGCCCTCAACATGCACCGCTACCCCAACGGCGCGGACCGGCCGGGCTTCTGGCACAAGGAGCTGCCGAAGCACGCGCCGGACTGGGTGCCGCGGTGGGACAACCCGGAGGCGGACAAGGGCGAGAGCACGACCTACCTGGTCGTCGACGAGCCGGCCGCGCTGGTGTGGGCGGCGAACTTCGGCGCATTGGAGTGGCACGCGTGGACGTCGCTGACCGCGGACCCGCGGCGGCCGACCTACGCGATGGTCGACCTGGACCCGGGGGAGCGGACCTCGTGGGACGACCTGCTCGTGCTCGCTCGGCTGCACCGCACGGCACTGGAGCACCTCGGCGTCCGCGGGCAGCCCAAGGTGACCGGCCGGCGCGGCATCCAGATCTGGGTGCCGGTGCGCCACACCGGGCGCAACGCGCCGGACTTCGCCGCGACCCGGGCATGGGTCGAGCGGCTGTCCAAGTCGGTCGGTGCCGTCGTGCCCGAGCTGGTGAGCTGGAAGTGGGGCAAGGGCGACCGCGGTGGTCTGGCCCGGCTCGACTACACGCAGAACGCCGTCAACAAGACCCTGGTGGCGCCCTACAGCCCACGGCCTGCGCCGGGTGCGCCGGTGTCGATGCCGATCTCCTGGGACGAGCTGGACGACCCCGCGCTGCGGTCGGACGGCTTCCCGTTGCGGACCGTGGTCGACCGGGTGCTGGAGCGCGGCGACCTGTTCCGGTCGGTACTCGACCTCGAGCAGGACCTGCCGCCGCTCACCTGAGCCAGGGTCACCTCGACCGGGTCGGCCCGGTGAGGTCGGCGATGCCGCGGGCCATGACCTGGCGCACGTGCCGCGCCCGGGCCAGTCGCTGGAGTGCGGACAGCCGCACCGGTCGACCGTGCCGACGCTGCGTCATCTCGGCGACCAGGTCGGGGTCGACACCGAGCCCGGCCAGCCGTGGCAGCGCCTCCTCCTTGGTGACCAGCCTGCCGTCCTGCAGGGTCGCCACGGCACGGGCCAGCGTGAAGAGGCCGATGTCGACGTAGACGTCCTGCAGCCAGAGGTGCGGCTTGCGCAGGGCGTCGGTCCAGTAGCCCGTGAGCTCGCCGCGCACCGCCACTGCGAGATCGGCGTCATCGACCGGTGGCAGGACGTCGGCCGGTGACGGGCCGTAGACCGTGACGCCGAAGCGGAGCAGCTCGGCGCGGGCGATCCCGCTCAGTGCGTGGCGGTACAGCTCGCCGTGCGCCCACCGCAGGTGCTCAGCGGCGACGTCGTCCAGCTCGGTCGCCGACAGGTAGTCGCAGTGCAGCTTCGTGGCGCGGTCGTCGTGGTCCATGAGCCCGCCGTGCAGGTCGGTCAGTCCGCGTTGCTGCTCGTGGTTCAGGGGTGACTCGACCAGCGCCACCAGGTCGAGGTCACTGATCCCTGGTCGGTAGTCGCCGGCCGCCAGTGACCCAGCCACCCAGAAGGCGCTCACCCCCGCGACCGGGCGCAGCGCTTCGCCGAACGACCGGACCAGGTCGTCGGCGTCCGGGTGGAGGCTCACGCCGTGGTCGACCCGTCCACCACCGGCGTGAGCACGGCGACCGGGATCGTGCGGCCGGCACGGCGCGCGTACTTCTGCACCTCGGGTGCGCGCGCGAGGACGACGTCCTCCCACGTCGCATCGCGCTCACTCCCGCGCAGCTCCCGGGCCGTGACCGTCACGAGCCGGTCCCTCACCTGGACCACGACCGCAGGAGCGGCGCGGAGGTTGCGGAACCAGTCCGGGTCACGGGGCGAGCCCGCCCCGGTTCCCCACACGACGTATCCGTCCGGTGTCTCGAGATACCGGACGCATGTCGAGCGCGAGACTCCGGACCGACGTCCCGGGCTGGTGAGCATCAGGACGTGGACGTCCTTGCGCCCGCTGGACAGCCGGCCGTCGAGGGTCCGGTACATCCATACACCGATCCGGTTGCCGACCTGGGTCCAACTGTGCTTCAGCCTGCTCACCGGGGGCCTCCGTGGTGCGGACCGGGTCAGCGTGCAGCGTGCTTGGCCCGGCCACGCGAGTCAAGCCGCGTCGTCGCACGTACGGAGCCGCCAAGCCATGTGCGCCGGTGCGAGAGCTCACCGGGCCGGCTGCCGCTCAGGGGTCGGCGGCGACCTGCAGGAGGCCGCGGGCCGAGTGGCGCACCCGCCAGTCGCTCGCCGTCCGGGCCAGCTCGACGGTGACGGCTCGGCCGGGCAGCCGAGCGTTGTGCCAGTCGGTCAGCGTCCCGTGGCACCCGCCGCCGCAGTCGAAGGAGCGCACCGGCAGGTCGAGCTCGCGCGCCAGCCGGTGCACCAGCGTCAACGACTTCGCCCGGTAGGCGTCGACCCCGAACAGCGGCTGGTGCAGCACCACAACCGTGCGCGGCCGCACCTGGCGCAGCAGCGCCTGCACCGCGCGCGTCTCTGGCTCGCTCGACGGCGCGGGCCCCGACCAGGTGGCGGTGCCCTCGCCGGCCTCGACCCAGTGCCGGGGGAAGTTGCGGTTGAGGTCGACGCCGTGGTCGTTGGTACGTCGTCCGGCTGCTGCGCCGTCCGGGTTCATGGTCGGCACCAGCCACAGGTCGACCTCTGGCGGCACCGGGGTGGACCGCAGCCGGCGGACGACCCGGGTCCCGGCCGGCTCGTCCCCGTGCATCGAGCCGATGACCAGGATCGTGCGGGTCGCTCCGTCGGCCCAGCGGTGCGCGGCGACGAGCTCACGGTCGCCGGCGGACGTACCGACGACGCGCTGCTCGTGCACCTCACCGGCGGCCGACACCGACGGCACCCACACGCAGGCGGCGACGCAGGCCGCGACCACCGACCGGCCCGCCACTGCCGCTCTCGCCACCCCTCGCCCACGCCTCATCCGGCGATCCTCGCAGCCGGTGTCACCGCCGCGTGGCAGCATCGCGGCCGATGTCCCGGACCATGCCCGACCTGACCCGTGGGACCCGTCTGACCCGGCTATCGCGTGCCCGCGCCCGCCGGGTGGCCGTCGCCGCCCAGGGCCTGGCTGCCCCGCGCCCGGCCGAGCCGGGGATGCGTCACCTGACCCGCACGGTCGACCGGATCGGGCTGCTGCAGATCGACAGCGTCAACGTGCTCAGCCGGGCGCACTACCTGCCGCTGTTCTCGCGCCTGGGGCCGTACGACCGGAGCCTGCTCGACCGGGCCACCAACAAGGCGCCGCGCCGCCTCGTCGAGTACTGGGCGCACGAGGCGAGCCTGATCCCCCCGAGCACCCGGCGCCTGATGGGCTGGCGGATGCACCGCTCCGAGGAGGCGTGGGGCGGCATCAGGTCGATCGCCGTGCAGCGGCCGGACCTGGTCAAGGCCGTGCTCGCCGAGGTCACCGACCGCGCGGTCCCGATGACCGCCACCCAGGTCGAGGCGGCCCTCGCGCACGACATCCCGCGGTCGAAGGAGCACTGGGGGTGGAACTGGTCAGAGGTCAAGCGCGCCTGCGAGTTCCTCTTCGACTCCGGCGAGGTCGCGTCCGCGGGGCGCACCTCGTCCTTCGAGCGGCGCTACGCGCTGCCGGAGCGGGTGCTGCCTCGCGAGGTGCTCGCCGCGCCGGAGCCGTCGGACGAGGAGGCGTTCCTCGAGCTGGTGCGCATCGCGGCGCGGGCCCACGGCGTCGCGTCGGAGCCGTGCCTGCGCGACTACTTCCGGATGCGCCAGGACGACACAAAGGCGGCGGTCGCGGCGCTGGTCGACGCGGGTGAGCTGCTGCCGGTCGAGGTCGAGGGCTGGTCGCGGCCGGCCTACCTGCACCACGAGGCGCGGCTGCCCCGCGCGGTGGGGGCCCGGGCGCTGCTGGTGCCCTTCGACCCTCTGGTCTGGTTCCGGTGGCGCGCCGAGCACCTCTTCGACTTCCACTACCGGATCGAGATCTACGTCCCGGAGCACAAGCGGGTGCACGGCTACTACGTGCTCCCGTTCCTGCTCGGCGACCGGCTGGTGGCGCGGGTGGACCTCAAGGCCGACCGGCTCGCGTTAGCCGGCGCCGGCGTGCTGCGGGTCCGCTCGGCGTTCGCCGAGCCGACCGCCCCGCCGGAGACCGCGGTCGAGCTGTCCGCCGAGCTGCGAACGATGGCCGAGTGGCTCGGGCTTGCCGACGTGGTGGTGGAGGAGCGCGGCGACCTGGCCGCAGCCGTCAGGAGGGCCCTGCCCGGCTGACACGCACGTCGCCCGATTCTGTGCTGCGCCTCACACGGCGAGCGCAGCCGCCTGTCTCGGGCGTGACACCGTCCGCGGCGGCGGCCGCGCAGGCTCAGGACCAGCGGCAATCCCGCCGCGAACACGAGCTAGGAGATCACCGTGAACCACACCCTGCGCCGGGTCCTCCAGGTGGCCTCGGCAACGCTGTTCCTGACGTTTGCCGGTAGCACCGCGGCCTTCGCCGGCCCAGCCCCGATCCGCGAGGAGTTCCCGCCCGGGGGCTCGGGCCAGGGCAGCAGCGCCGCCGTGGGGACCGACTTCCCGTGGTTGCTCACCAGCGTCTCTGCAGTGCTGGCCATCGCCACCGTCGCCCTGGTCGCCGTAGTGTGGCACCGCACCCACGCCGGCCACCACGGTCTCGTGACCCCGTAGATCCGAGCTCAGATGAGCCGTACGACGTCATCCGCGCTGAGCCAGTCGGCCGCGTTCCGCTCCCTCGACGAGGCGGAGCTCGACCGGCTGGCATCGGCATGTGGCGAGCGGACCTACGGCCCTGGCGAGATCGTGTTCCTGCGCGGTGACGCGGGCGACTGCATGTATGTCGTCGCGTCGGGCTCCGTCGCCGTGTCCTTGTCCTCGGCTGATGGCCGCGACGTGCTGCTGGCCGTCCTCGGGGCCAACCACCACTTCGGCGAGCTCGTTCTCGTGGACGACGGCCCGCGGGTCGCCACGGTGACCGCACGCAAGAGGTCCGTTCTGGTCGTCGTCCCCCGTCGTGCCGTGGTCGACCTGATGGGAAGGCAGCCCTCGGTCACCCAGGCGTTGCTGCTGTCGATGGCCGCGCTGGTGCGGCGGCTGGACGAGCAGGCTTGTGACGCGGCACTGCTCGACCTGCCGCACCGGGTCGAGAAGCACCTGTCGACCTTCCTCCCGCCGCGGCTGGGCGAAGTGCCGCCGGACGGACTGGTGCCGGTGGAGGTCGATCTGAGCCAGGGCGACCTGGCCCGTCAGATCGGCGGCTCCCGCCAGCAGGTGAACCGGGTGTTGATGAACCTCGAGGCAGACGGCTCCATCGCTCGGATGGGGCACCGGATCGTGGGGATCCGGCCGGACCGGCTCTACTCGGACGGCTGAGACCTCCGACCGCTCGACCCGCCGGCTGGCGCACGTCCAACGGGGCTGGTCACGGCGCTCTGCAGGTGCAACTCTCGAAGGCGTGGACGGGCCGCAGCAGCCTGCCGACGAGGGTGTGCGGCAGGTGCCCGCGCAGCGTCCTGCTCTTGTCGGGAACGACCACGCCCGACACCCCCTGGTGGCCTTCCTCTTCGCCGACATCCGCGGGTTCACGGCGTACACCGACCGCTACGGCGCCCAAGCGGCCGCACACCTGGCCGACACCTTCGTGTCGATCGCCGCGGGCATCGCGGACGCCCACAGCGGCTCGGTGCGAGGCACGTGGGGTGACCAGGTGCTGGCCGAGTTCGCTTCGCCGCGCGACGCCGTCCGCGCGGCGGTCGGGCTGCAGGCGAGCTGCATCACGAGGACGCTCGGAGATCCCAGAGATCCGCTGCCGGTAGGGGTCGGGCTCGACATCGGTGAGCCGGCGGACGAAGGCGCGAACCGGTCGGCGGCGGCTCTGAACGTCGCAGCTCGCCTCTGCGCGCGGGCTGGAGCGGGCGAGGTGCTGTCCAGCGCTGAGCTGGTGCACCTCGCCGGACCACTCGATGGCGTGGCCTACGTCGACAAGGGTTCTCACCGGCTCAAAGGGGTGGCCCGACCGACGGGGGTGGTCCTGGTCCGGGACGGGAGCTTCGACTCCGACCAGCTCCACCGCTTCCGAGCCGCGATCGCAGTGACCGGCCGCGGCCGCCGGCGACCCTCCGTGGCCTGGGTTGTCGGGTTGTCGGTCCTGGCGGTCGTCCTGGCCGGCCTGGCCGCAGGCGTGCAGCTGCAGCTCGACGAGGACCCGGTCGAGGTTCCCCCCGGCGCGGTCGCGGTCATCGACCCGGACTCCGCCAAGGTGGTCGAGGCGGTGGACGCCGGGGACTCGCCCGAGAGCCTGGCTGCCGTGCCAGGTGGCGTCTGGGTGACGCACGCAAACGGCGGCTCGCTGGCGCGGATGGATCTCGGCTCAGACCGCGTCCGTCGGATCAGATCGACCGACTCTCCGATCGCCGTCGTCGCGACCAGAAGCGACCTGTGGACCGTCAACGGATCCGACCGGTTCGTACGACGATTCAGCCTGAAGGTCGATGAGGAGGCGTCCCGCACGGACGTCGGGAACCAGCCGGTGGCGCTCGCGGTGGGGGCCGGCGCCCTGTGGGTCGTCTCCAAGATGGACGGCTCGCTGGTCCGCATCGACCTTCGCACCGGGAACGTGACCGGTCAGATATCGGTGGGCCGGCAACCGAGGGCCGTCGCAGTCAGCCACGGGAAGGTCTGGGTGGCGAACGGCGGCGATGGCACGGTGACAGCCGTCGATGCCCGCACTATGCAGGTCACTGCCCTAATCCGCGTCGGTTCGGGCCCTACGGCCCTGGTCACTGTCGATCGGGGCATCTGGGTGGCCAACGGCCTCGAGCAGTCGGTGTCGCACATCGACAGCAGGACGATGAGGACCGTTGCCACCGTCCCCGTCGGCGAGGCGCCCGTGGCGGTGGCCGCAGCGGCCGGGTCGGTGTGGGTGAGCGTGCCTGCCCGTGGGGCTGTGGTGCGTGTCGACCCGAGACGGAACGCGGTCGACGGGACAGTGCCGCTGGGTGCCTCGCCGCAGGGCATCACCATTGCGGACGACCGGCTATGGGTGGCCACTGCGCCGTTCGCCGACGCGTCGCACATCGGTGGGACTCTCAGAGTGGCGCTGTCCCCGGGGAAGGGCGTTCGCGGGAGCCCGGTGTCGGACCCGGCGCTGGGCACCACGCCGCCGACCCTCATGCCGCTCCTCTACGACGGGTTGGTGACCCTGCGCAAGGCGGACGGCGCCGACGGGTACGACCTGGTTCCAGATCTCGCCGAGTCGATGCCCGAGCCCACCAACAGTGGGCGCACCTATACGTTCACCGTCCGCCGGGGCATCCGCTACTCGGACGGGCGCCTCCTTCGACCGGCAGACTTCCGCCGCGGCATCGCCAGGGCACTCATGGCGGATGCGGTGAAGGGGACCGGCGCGGCCCACCTCTATTTCGCCATCAATGGTGCGCAGGAGTGCTGGACGAGGCTCAAAGCCGGGTGGCGAAACCGCCCGTGCGACCTGTCCGACGGAATCACCACCGGTGCTCATTCGGTGTCGTTCCACTTGCGCGCCTCGGACCCGGACTTCCTGGGCAAGCTGGCGCTCAGCCCGGCAACCCCCGCGCCATCAGGGTCACCGACTGGCCCGGTCTCGGCAAAGGACCCCCTCCCGGGCACCGGGCCGTACGCTGTCGCCTCCTTCACGCCGGATACGCAGCTGGTCCTCGTGCGCAACCGGTACTACCGCCCCTGGTCGACCCAAGCTCGGCCCCCTGGCTACCCCGACCGGATCGCGCTTTCGGCGATGAAACCGGATGAACGGCTCCGGTCGGCGCTGACCGGTGACGTCGACGCCGTGTGGTTGGGCGGGATGCCGGATGCACGGCTGCGTCAGCTGCAGCTCGACCACCCGGACCTCGTCCACCGCAGCCAGTTCGCCTTCATCTGGTACTTGCAGCTCAACACCCATGAGCCGCCCTTCGACAGCCGCAGCGCCCGCCGGGCGCTCGCCTTCGCGATAGACAAGAGCCAGTTCAACGGTCCCTACAAGACTCGTGGGGATGCGGCGTGCCAGGTGCTGCCCCCGAGCTTCCCGGGATACCAGCCGACGTGCCGCTACAGCAGCAACCCCGAGGCCTCCACAGGTGAGTGGCACGGGCCCGACTTCGCCCGAGCCAGGATGCTGGTGCAGCGGTCGGGCACCGCTGGCCAACGGGTCGACGTGTGGTGGTGGAAAGATGTAGCAGAAGAGGGCAGGTACCTCTCTCGAATACTTCGGCGGCTGGGCTACGACCCGAGGTTGCACCTCAACGGCAACGCCGCGTTCTGGACAGGTGTGTACGAGCCTGAAACCCACAAGAACGTCGCGCCCAACGGGTGGTTCCCGGACTACGTGGGCGCCAGCACGTTCTACGAGTATCTCTTCTCCTGCATGACATCACCAGGCCAATACTGCAACGAAGAGCTCGATCGTCTGGCAGCGTCGGCCAAGGCTGCGCAGGACGAAGATCCAGGTCTCGCTGACCGCATGTGGCGGCGCGTCTTCACCAGGCTGGACGAGGACGCCGTGGCCGTCCCTCTGAGCTACGGGGAGCAGCACTGGCTGGTGTCGCAGCGCGTGGGCAACTACCGGTCGAGCGCCCTGCTCGGACCCCTCTTCGACCAGATGTGGGTTCGCTAGGCCGGGTACGGGTCGATGGTCAGCCGGGCGTGCAGGTGGTCGTCGAGCCTCGTCCCGTCCGGCTCTCGCCAGGCGCCGCGCATGACGCCCTCGAGGACGTAGCCGGCCTTCGCGGCGACCCGGCAGGATGCGTCGTT